>JACOMT010000052.1:1739-10956 GCA_014623385.1 Paracoccaceae bacterium | reverse complement strand
GATCTGACTGCAAACCCCGGTCAGAAAATCCCAGAAGATCATCGTGAACACCGCCTTTCACCAGCGGATTGCGAAAACGGCAATGGGTCGTTTTATCAGGCACAGGTGCATAAGAGATCGAAACCGGCAAAATAGCATGAAATCCAACCGCACGTTCAACCCGCATTCCAGGCTCGGTGAAAACCACCGCCAGTCCATGAATGCGTCAATCCCGGTCAGAACGTCATCTGCGCCGATCTGAACCGCGTTCGACACGAACCGCGCAAAAACAGGTTCATCAAACTACCCCTGAATCCCTCCCGGTAGCATACCGGGTTGATGGTTTGTCCGCAATCCTCTAATTAAGTAGAGGTCTTTTTTCATAATGCTCCAACACGATCACAATCGTTATTTGCATCGTCAGCAAAACCGCACCATTCTAAAAATATCCAGCTCGCCCGTGATCATCAGAAAGCTGACCGAAGTAGTTTACCTCGGTTTTCACGCTGGTAATGGACAGAAATTCCGGCTGAATCCAAAAACCGAAAACAGGGCAAAGACAGCCGTAAACCCCATAAACGCCCCGGCGGCCGGGTTGCACAAGAGGTCACTTAAAACAAAGCTTTTCGGTTGTCTCGACAGTCCAAAGATGTTGTGTCCACCAGATGCGTGACAGAACCGCTGATGACATGTGGAAAGCTGTCCGGTTGCATTTAGCCGGTTTTGTCCGGTTGCGCGATAACACGGGCCGCGACATCTGCGGCCCAAGCGGCCAGCGCGATCAGGGCGTTGATGTTGTTGATCTTTTGGTCGGCAATCATTTCGGCTTTGATGGCTTCCAACGTATAAATCATGTCCTGGTCGAGGTTTGCAGGACCACACAGGGTGTATGTCTCGGAACCGGCTTCTGCTGTGCCGTCTGCACTACATTATACCATCGTGATACATCGTATTTCCAGGTTCACCACGCCCGGTTTTTGGATGTGGCACAGGATTTTCCTTGCACCGTTGCCTACCCGGGTATCTGCCGCCGCTCATAGCGACAAGCTGGCCGAGGCCCGGAACTTTATCAGCTTGCCGCATTTCTTGCGCCAATTGAACATCAATTTGATTGCCTGTCAGAATGTGATCATCTGTTTGCAGGTAATTGTTGCATTTCTAACCTGAACAACTAAAATGGCTTACGGCAAGTATGCAAAAAGGCGGTACATTACCGCCGCAAACAGGGAGACAAAACATGAAAAACATGATCAAACTATCCATTGCGACAGCCTTATTCAGCTGGTCTGTCGGTGCTGCCAGTGCTGCCTGCCCGGTCACCAGCGGCAGCGTTCGCATTCTGGCAAACGACTTTCCTGCATTACACGCGGTTGTCAATTATGCAGAAGCATGTGTAGGTGACGGTGCGACATTCGCCAAAAACCATTCGTCCAAGCATGACGAACTTCAGGTTGCGGCCTTAACCGCGAACCCGGCGGAATATACAGCAAAAATCGTAGCGAATTCATCCATCGTAACGTTGTTGAACGACGGTTTGATCCGCCCCTTGGACGATCTGGTTGCGAAATACGGCCAAAGCCTCCAGCCCAACCAACTGATCCGAATCGACGATCAGATCATGGCCATAGCGTTCATGGCCAACGCCCAGCACCTGATTGTACGTCAGGACATCCTGGACTTGGTGGGCAAACCTGTTCCAACAACTTATGAACAGGTTCTGGAAATCGCCGAA
Source organism: Paracoccaceae bacterium (assembly GCA_014623385.1). Classification (GTDB taxonomy): domain Bacteria; phylum Pseudomonadota; class Alphaproteobacteria; order Rhodobacterales; family Rhodobacteraceae; genus JACOMT01. The sequence continues at coordinate 9,245 of JACOMT010000052.1, read as the reverse complement.
GCAATCCGTGCGGCGGGCATCATGGAGTATCCGTTTGCGATGCTGACCAAGTCGGATTGGAATCTGGGCGAGGAATTCGTGAACATGTATATCGGACACGATGGCCAGTTCTTTAAACCTGGCACAGCAGAGGTTTCAGTGAACAATGAGGCGGGCTTGGCGACCCTGAACATGCTCAAATCGCTTATGTCGTATTCCAACCCTGATTTCCTGACCTACAACACGGCCACCGTTGCCCCGCTGTGGGAATCCGGCGAATTGGCCATGGCTGTGATGTGGGGGTCATCTGTTGGAGGTCTGCTCGACGATGAAGGTTCGACTCCCGAAATCGTTGCGGCAACCAGACCTGCGGGCGCGATGACTGTTGGCGGCGGGTCGGTCCCTGCGTCGTCCCTGTGGTGGGACGGTTTTTCCATCGCGACCAATATCAGCGATGAAGATGCCGAGGCGACCTTTATCGCGCTGGTCAATGGTGTTTCGGACGAAATGGTCATGGCTCACAACGACAAGGCGGTTTGGCTGATGGACAGCTATACACCAGGTGTTGCAGCCGAAGGCATTTCGATGGTCGCATCTGCCGGTGCCGAACCCTATCCGATGCTGCCGTACATGGGCCTGCTGCATTCTGCCTTCTTCCAGGAGTTGCCGGACTTCCTGCAAGGCAATGAAAGCGCCGAACAAACGCTCGCCGATATTGAAGCGGCCTATACCGCCGCCGCGAAAGAGCAAGGCTTTCTTCAGTAACGCCTGAACTCAGGTACAGCGCATATCGCGCTGTACCAGTCAAAGCAGAGCCTCTTATGCCCCACGGCACGTTCGCCCGATTTGTCTGGCCATCCTTTCTGGCGATGATCCTGTTTATTGCCCTGCCGATACTGTCGGTTGCGGTCCAATCCCTGTTTGTCGAACACGAACAGATCATGCGAGAGGTGGAAAACTGTGGCCCCTTTAAATGCACCACGATTCTGCAGGTCGACCTGGAGGCCACCCGGGCACTGAAAACCGAGGCCCCGCTGGGGCGGTTTAACGGATTCGGCACCTATACAAATCGCGGGCATCTGGCCTTTGCCGAAGTCAGCGAAATCTGGTCAGAATCCGCAACGTTCGGTCAGTTTATCGCCGGGCTATATAACCTGCCGCTGTATAAGGCGCTGTTTTTTACCCTGTCCTACACGGCAGTGGTGACACCCCTGGTCATTGTCTTTGGCCTGTTGATAGCACTTGGCGTCAACCGGTTGCCTAAAGTTACCAAGGGGCCAACAATTTTTGCCTCGCTCCTCCCCATGATTGTGACGCCGTTGATCGGGTCGCTGATCCTGTTCTGGATGGTGGATGCCGACGGCATCCTTGGTGCGACGCTGCAATCGATCTTTGATGATCCGGATCTCAGCCTCAAGGCATCGGCACCGCTGACATGGATCATGCTCTTTGTTTATGGCGTCTGGAGTTCTACACCCTTCGCCTTTGTGGTCTTTTACGCCGGTCTTCAAACTGTGCCGGGTGACACAATCGAGGCTGCCAAAATCGATGGGGCGTCGCGCTGGCAACAGGTGCGATATGTGGTGGTTCCCTACATGACCCCGCTTTTGGTGTTCATCACATTGATGCAACTGATGGACAATTTCCGGGTCTTTGAGCCCATCATCGGGTTTTCTGCCGATGCCAAGGCGACCTCGCTGAGCTGGATTATTTTCAACGACCTGTCGGGTCAAGACAAACTGTTCGGGTCCGCTGCCGCCACGTCGATGATGACAATCATCGGTGTAGGTATTCTGCTGACCCCCGTGTTGTTCAAAACCTGGCGCGATTTCAATCGCCGGAGGGGATAGGATGGGCGCACGCGCAAACAGAACACCGCCTTTCCTGGCCTGGTTTTCGACGTCGATGGTTATTTTTTGGCTAATGATCGCTATCGGACCATTCATCTGGACAGTTTGGGGCTCTTTCAAGGTTCAGGGCGATTTCTTTTCCAAGGCGGATTGGCGCAATGCGATTTACGGCGTCTTTACTTTGGCTGAAACCGGTTCGACCTTTACCGGAAACGGGTATTATGGTGCCTGGATTCAAGAGGCGTTCTGGCGTAACGCCATGAACACGGCCGTGGTCGTTGTCTGCACGGTTACGATTTCGCTGACTCTTGGAACCCTGGGCGGTTATGCCTTGGCACGATCTGGATACCGCTATGCATTTTGGTTGCTGATTGCGGCACTGGTGTTCCGGGCCATGCCGCATATAACGCTGGTGTCAGGCTACCTGTTGCCATTCTTTGAATGGAATCTGTGGGGACACCTGGCGACAACGATTGTGGTGCTTGTGGCGGTTAACCAGCCCTTTACGCTGTGGATGCTGCATTCCTTCTTTCTGAACATTCCCAAAGACATGGATGAAAGCGCCATGGTCGACGGCTGTACCCGGTTTCAGGCGTTTTGGCATGTGATCATCCCGGTCATGTGGCCGGGCGTAATCACAACGGGGTTGTTCAGCTTTTTGTTGGCCTACAATGACTTTGCGATCACCTCGATGCTACTGAGTTCGGAAAACCAAACCATGGTGCCCAAAATCGCCAGCTTCCTGACGCAAATCCGCGAACAGGGCAACGTGATGTTCGCCGTCTCGGCTGTGGTCAGTGCGATGTTGCCGTTGTTTTTCCTGGTTATGTTTTTTCAGCGCCAGATCGTCAGCGGCCTGACATCGGGTGCGGTTAAAGGATGACGCGAATCATGCGACCAAATAATGGCAGCATCTCACACAGTCTGGCATGTCAGGGTGGCTTGCTGAATTAGTTGCACAACAAATCCGGGGCAGAGTTGTTGAATCTGTTGGGCTGTCATCCGCACAGGGCAGCGCGGAATTCGTGGAAAGACGATATGACAAATGAGCTTCAGTCAGCCAGAGTACTGGTATCAGAATATACGCGCGCATTGATGCACGCGCAGCCCGGGGCCACAATACGGGACGCATCTGCGCCCTATCTGGTAAGTGACTACCGATATTTCGGGGTACGTCCGTTTTACGATATGACGGGACCACAGGCCTTGGCGGATGACCTCTGGTCGCCTCTGAAACAGGCAATGCCCACATTACAACGCAGACCAGATATTTTCTTTGTCGGCCGTCATGACCTGAAACCGGAACATGGCCTGTGGGTTGTCGAAATGGGTCATCTGCTGGGTGACTTTACCGGCCCCTGGCTGGGCATCCCGCCGACCGGGCAGGCGACCTATCTTCCTTATGCAACGATGCATCAGGTCGCGGACGGCCACATCGTGCAAACCGTGGAATTTCTGGACGTGCTGGCGGTAATCACCCAAGCGGGGCTAAACCCGCTTTCCGTCGCACAAACCGGCGGCTATATGATGGCACCGGGGCCTAAAACCCATGACGGGCTCGTCCCCCTGGACCCTGAACTGCCGGACAGCAAGGCCACCTTGGATCTGACCCTGACCATGCTGACCGAATTGGCGGAAAGCTATACCTCGCCCACCGATCATCTGTCCCGGTTCTGGCACCCGGATATGAATTGGTTCGGCCCGACCGGTATCGGTACCAGCCTGGGCTTTTCCGGATACGGGCGCGGACACACCGTCCCTTTTGAAACAAAGCTTGAAACGGTCAAAATTCATGATTGGAAATTGGCCGTGGCCCAGGGGAATTTCAGTGCCGTGATGTGGTGGCCGTGCCTGACAATGCGGAACGTTGGCGGCTATATGGGCGTGCCGGCCAATGAAAACCTGGCGGATATGCGGGTCGTCGATCTCTACCGGCGCGACGGTGACAGGCTTGCCGAGAACTGGATATTCATTGACCTGCTGCATTTTCTGGCCCAGCAGGGCGTCGATCTTTTGGCGGATATTGGAGGTCAACCATGACCGGATTTCAACCGGACCGTTCAAAGTCTCATCACCCGGCGGTGCCCCTGAGCCGTGCACACATGCCGACATCTTTTGATATCTCGCTGAGAGCCTACACCAAAAATGGCGTGCATCGAATTCCGCCCTATCTGGGCCCTCATCAGTCGATGAACGGATTTGACCGAGAATACCACAACATTATCGATTACATCGTGCGGATTACCTGTCGGATCTGGGAAACGTCCGCGCGCGAGGTGGATTATATCGGTGCTTGTTATTCCGACGACAGCAGGGTCTATGACGATTACGGATTGCAATGCGGCAATGCGAAAATCATTGCCGATACACATCACACCATCGGGGCCTTTCCCGACATCGTGCTGGATGCTGAAGAGGTCATTTGGGGTGGGGACGATCAGATCGGGTTTCATACCAGCCACCTGACCCGCATTCTGGGCACCAATACCGGATCCAGCCGGTATGGGGACGCCACCGGTAAGGCCGTCAATGTTCTGGTCATCGCCAATTGCGTGGCCCTGGGAAATGACATTTTCCTGGAACATGTGCTGTATAACACCTCGGCGCTGCTACAGCAGTTGGGTATCGACCTTTGGGCTGAGGCAGACCGCCTAGCCGCCGACCCGCCCGCCGGCTGGCCCCGGTCGGCCGAGCTGTGGAACGCTCTGCGTGCGGCGGCCAGTCCACCTCAGCCACTATGCGTGGGCGAACCCGTCGCCGGATTTGATCCGGATGCCTTTGCCCGCGACATCCATCACAACATCTGGAACGGGGATGGATCGACCATATCCGAAAACTATATCGGCACCCTGCCATTCGAGGGTACGACCGAACGCAAGTTCACCGGAACGGAGGCCTATCGCGCCTATGTCGACAGCCTGCGGACAGCTTTTCCTGATCTGGCTCTGCAGGTGGACGAGGTTTACTGGATGGGCAACCCCACCGAGGGCTATCTGATTTCCACCCGATGGAGTGCCGAGGGCACCCATGCCGACGGTACACTGTATCGCGACCCGACGGACCATAAATGCCAGATTTGGGGCATTACGCAATGGCGGGTTCAGGATGACAAGGTCGTTCAGGAATGGCAGTTGTTTAACGAGCTTGACCTGATGATGCAGATCGCAAAGGCGCGGATGGATGGCTGATCATCAGGCGGCAAAGGCACTGGTCCTGAAGGCGAATGCCGCGATTGATGCGGCCGGGCCCGGTCAAACGGCGGCGGCAATTGGTCCGTTTGTGACCGACACCTATCTGTGGCATGGTATGCATCCGTTTCACGAACAAACCGGTGCCGCCGCTGTTGCGGCAGCATTCTGGGAGCCGTTGAAAACGGCCATGGGCCCGATGCAGCGTCGCCCGGATATATTTTTTGCAGGGCTCAGCGCGCTTGACGGGTTCCGGTCAACCTGGGTTGTGGAAATGGGCCACATGATGGGCCTGTGGAATGCAGAGTGGCTCGGCCTTGCACCGGCACGCAAGCTCGGTTTTCTGCGGTATTGCGAATTTCATCGGGTCCAGGATGGGCAGATCGCGGAAACCGCGCACTACATTGATATCCTCAACCTTTTGGCGCAAACTGGTCGGTCTCCGGTCGCCGATACAACTGGCCTGTCTGTCCTGTCGCCGGGCCCACGGACGCATGACGGGCTGCTATACGGTGCGCATGACGAAGCCGAGGGCCGCACCACTGTCGCCCTTATCACCGCAATGATAACCGATCTGCGGGCCAATAAAGTTGGAAGCCCGATGCAACATATGACCCGGTTCTGGACGCCGGATATGACCTGGATCGGGCCAGGCGGCATAGGCACCAGCGGCTTCTTTGAGGGGTACCGCCGCGGGCATTCCGGCCCCTTTGAGGACGGGTTGGACTACGTCACCCATACCGAGCATGTGACCCGATTGGGCGAGGGGATGTATGGCGGATTCTTTGGGTATCCAAGCCTGACCATGCGATCCAAAGGGTTTATGGGCTTGCCGCCCAGCGACACGCCCGCCGATATGCGCATCGTCGATCTTTATCGACGCGCGGGTGATCGCCTTGCCGAAAACTGGATCTTTATCGATCTGCCGCATTTCTTTGCGATGCAGGGTGTTGATCTGTTGGCGGGTTTAAGCATTGGGCCGTAATTGCCTATGCCTCCCGGCGGGGGCGTGTCAGGTCTGGCCCATGCGTTTTTCGGATACAGATTCGCGTTTGGGTGATCTGCGAATATGATGGCGCGGCGGTTTCCGGCGGCACGTGCTGCGCGGGGGCTGCCGCCCTGCCCAGGATTCCGGCGTGCTTGGACGGCTCGGTTGAAGGCGGGGAACAACCCCGAACCGCCGCCTGGCCAGGGAATTGAGGGGGTGTTTCCCTATGGCTCTATTTTCACCATGTATTGACCACGTGTTGTTGACATGTATTGATACGTTATATTTTGCCTGAAATACAGGAAGCTGCGCATTTTGGATTGGAAAGCCTTTTTGGCCTGGCTGTCGGAGATCGACAAGCGCGGACAGTAGAGGTCGGTGAGGCTCTGGCCGGTCACCCTGCGGGTGAAGCCCCGGTTGTGGCGGTTGAATTGGGCGCTGGAGAAGACCGGATCTGTCCGTATTGCGGTGCACAGGATGCGGTAGCCAATGGCAAATCGCGGGGAATGCAGCGCAGTCTTTGCTGATCCTGCAATAGAACCTCTGGAACGGTGACGGGAACACCTCTGTGCGGCCTGCACCGCAAGGAACTGTGGCTGACGTTCGGCGAATGCCGCACCAATGGCGATACGGTGAAAGCTTTGGCAAAGCGTTTTTGGCATCGCCGGGAGCACCGCCTATTGCTGGCGTCCTGGCGTCACCGCTTCCCTGCCGGGATTAATACCACCGCCAAACAACTGAAGGGTATTGTGAGGCCGACGAACTCCAAAAGATATCCGTGTTTGGACACGGGCCAGGGCAGGCAAAGCCTCTGAACAGCCGGACCAAACGCGGGCCCGCAAGCGTGGGTGCAAGGTGCCAAAGGCCAAGGTGCCAAAGGCGGGGTCTGTCCTGCTGGGCGGGTGCAAGTTCTGGCGCTACCATCAATGCCGTTGGGTCGGTGAACGCGTTTGTGGCAAGCTTCATATCCAGACCGTCACCAAGCGTCACGCACGCCTCAAGGCGTTTATGGGCGGTCGCCGGAAGATCACCACAACATACCTCGCCAGTATCCGGACCGGTTCCATCTCATCAGCCTGCATAGGAACCCGACGCCGAGGCACTGCCTGGCCCAGCGCCCCGGGTGGAATGAACATCAATGCAGTATCCAGATAGAGCATACCAAAATTGGGAACCCGGGCCACCAAATGCCAGGTCGTGCCGCTGGTCAATTCGCCGCTGGTCAACTCGTTGCGCTCGACCACAACCACATCGTTCCAACCCTCACAGGTCAGATGGTACAATGCCGAACAGTCGGCAATGCCGCCGCCAATCACGAAAACCTTGGCGCGGTTTTTCATCTGAGGTACTCTCCGGATGTGACACATAGCGATAGACCCGTGCCAAAGTGAGTACGCAAGGATTTGCCGAATAGTGATGAAAATTCGCAGTTTAAATTCGATTATGTGGCAGTAAGACGTCGCGCCATTGTATCTGGCGGGATTCGCATTTTTCCGTCAAA
>JACOMT010000052.1:0-1721 GCA_014623385.1 Paracoccaceae bacterium | reverse complement strand
GGTATGGCTGATCAGCGTGGAAAAAGAGGTGGCCGTCGCGAGCGGCTTGCAAAGCGCGCGGCAAAGCCAGAGGTCGATCCATGCCCACCCGGCCAAATTGGTGGCGCATACAAACCGTTAAGCGACAACGATCTGAGGCGGATCTATGAAACGGCGCTGCGTTTGTTGGAGCGACTTGGGGTGGGTGAAGTACCCGAGCGCCTCAAAAAAGATCTTTTGGCCATTGGTGCCGCCGACAACGGCACGGGGCGTTTTTTGTTTCCGCCAGCGCTGGTAAAAGCGGCCATTGCAAGGGCCACCAAGACATTTGTGCTCTATGGCCGGGATCCCGCAAGGTCCATAGAGGTTGGCGGCAACAAGGTTTATTTTGGGACTGGCGGTGCCGCGGTACAAACGCTGGATCTGCACAGCGGTATCTACAGGCCGTCCACGCTTGCCGATCTGCACGATTTCACCCGACTTCAAGACACTCTGGCGAATGTAAGCTGGTACACCCGCTGCTGTGTGGCGACGGATGTGCCGGACAATTTCGACCTCGACGCCAACACTGCCTATGCCCTGATCAAAAATACGACTAAGCCGACCGCGACATCCTTCACTGTGGCTGCGCATGTGGCCCCGATTGTCGAGATGCTGGACATTGCGGCAGGAGGCTCAGGAGAATTTTCAAAACGCCCCTTTCTGAAAGCGCATATCAGCCCGATAATTTCCCCGATGCGCTATGGCGAGGATGCTGTTGATGTTTTGTACGAATGTATCCGCCACAACATTCCAGTATCCTGCATCACCGCCGCTCAGGCCGGGGCAACCGCTCCTGCCACGCTCGCAGGGTTTCTGGCGCAGTCTCTGGCCGAAACCCTGGCGAGCCTTCTGATGGTGCATGCCATTCGTCCGGGCCATCCGATGGTGTTTTCGAATTGGCCGCTGGTGATTGATTTGCGCACGGGGGCATTTTCCGGCGGCAGCGGAGAAACGGCGGTCCTGAATGCTGCGTCGGCCCAGCTTTCGAACTGGCTGGGCCTTCCATCCGGGGTCGCGTGCTGCATGACGGACGCCAAAGCGATCGACGCCCAATATGGCATGGAAAAGGGGACTACTGCGATGGCGGCCGGGCTGGCCGGAGGCAACCTGATCTACGAAAGCTCGGGCATGACGGCGTCGTTGCTTGGCGCGAGCTTTGAGGCCTTTGTCCTGGACGACGAGATGCATTCAAACAACTACCGCGCATTGCGAGGCATTGAAGTTACCAACGACAATCTGGGCTTTGACGCCATTTGCGATGCGGTGCTTGGCGACGGGCATTTTCTGGGCGGAAAACAAACCCATGCCGCAATGGAGCGGGATTACTTTTATCCTACGCTGGCGGATCGCAATGAGCCGCGTACATGGGCGCAAAACGGAGCGAAAGACGCTTGGGCACGCGCTCGAGAGCGCGCCCAGAGCATATTGAGAGAGCATAAACCGATGTATCTGACGGCGGAACAAGACCAGGAAATTCGCGAGCGTTTCAACATTCAATACCCTTGAACTTCCGTCCTGTTTCAGCAGGAACATCATTGATCAGCCAATCAGCTGGAAATTACCAGCAAGCCAGGGGTTGTCCTCTTTTTGTGGCGAAATTACGTGTTTTGATATGAGCGCACGCATCTTTAGATCAATCAGGTCCATGACGGATCTCGAACAATCGGGTGTCGCGACAATGGCCAAGGTTCGCGAAAAGC
>JACOMT010000051.1 GCA_014623385.1 Paracoccaceae bacterium | reverse complement strand
TGACACCAGTGCTCAGTTGCTTTGCCACTGCGCGGCTGCGTTTGACAATCGCGTCCAGATCATAGCCAACGCCATCTGCCTTCAGACCGAATTCCCCGGCGCGTTTGATCAGGTGAAACACCTCGGAAGAGCGCAGCATCGCCTTGGTCGGAATACAGCCCCAGTTCAGACAAATACCCCCTATATGTTCGCGTTCGACCACCACGGTGTTCAGGCCAAGCTGTGCCGCGCGGATTGCCGCCACATAGCCACCCGGACCGGTGCCGATAACAATTAGATCAAAGGATTTTGCAGCCATTATTTCCCCTCGGCTCACATGGTCCAGGATTGATTTACCGTCAAACACCGTATTCTAACCGCTATTTTTGGGCACCTCAATCAGTTTCAAATACGACATATCCGGAGCCTGGATCCGCGGGTCACGCAAGCAACAAAAGGCCCCGGAAGGATACCGGGGCCTTTGCATCCTTAATGCGCTGTTTTCAACCTGCGACGGCCTGCAATTCGCGCATGATTCCGCCATAGCCCAAGTCGCGGATATAGGTTACCTCAAGCGTGGTCGGGTTCCGCCCCAGGGCGTCATTGCGCGTGGGGAACCGCCCAAACTGGCGAATGACCTCGCGATGCGCCCGGGCATGCAACAGCGCGTTGGCCCCGGTTTCCGGCATGCGTTCGCATAGCAGACGGACACATCGTTCCTGATCCACCAGGTTTTCCGAATGCATCAGGGGCATATAGAAAAACTGCCGTGAGGGTTCATTGATCCTTTGGTCCCAGCGCTTGCCAATCGCCGCCTTGGCCGCCGCACAGGCCGCCCGATCCGACGCAAACGCCTTGCCTGTGCCCCGGAACATGTTCCGCGAAAACTGATCCATCAGAATGATATAGGCCAAAGCGCCGCTGGGATAGGTCAGCCACAGCGAAAACGACCCTTTCATGGCTTTGTTCCAGGTATCTTCAAATTGATCCCGGATGGATTGGTCCAGGGCGTGGTCAACCTTGTACCAGCCTTTGGGACCCACCTCATCCAGCCAAAAAGCCAGGATTTCTTGTACGCCAGATTCTTGTGATCCAGACATGGGCAGCTCTCTGTTTCTGTATTGAGTCGCGGGAATTATCCTACTGTGTGCACAGAATTTCCACAGTAAATTTTTATAACTTTTATAACACAGTCGACATACAGCAACGCGCTATACGGCATTGTGGCCCTCCTGATTGTCGGCCTCCTGCGCTTCCAGGTCTGCCTCGATGGCTATTTCTTGCGCAAATTCCACCGCAACCGCTGTACCGGTCGCCATGACCGGGGCCATCAGGCCGGTATCCTCGACCGGGATCGAGGCACGTTGAGTCATGCGATAGGCACCATAGACGACCAAAATAATTAGCAGCAGCGCGATGAGCAAAAAGAATCCGGCGGGCCCGGCGACGGCGTCACGCATCAACCAGCCGGTGATCAGCGGCCCGGCAATGGCACCCAGCCCGTTGATGAAAATCAGCCCGCCCGAGGCGGCGGCCATATCGTCGTGGTCCAGATAGTCGTTCGTATACGCGATCAACAGGGAATAGAGCGGGTTCGCCATACCCCCAATCAGGAACGCCGCCCCAATCAAAATCAAATAGTGGCTGCCAAACAGCGTCCCAACCAGTGCCCCCGCCTCGCCAACCGCGGATACGGTCATGATCAACATGCGGCGGTCCATGCGGTCCGATATCCAGCCCAGCGGATATTGCAGCACAAGCGCACCGATATAAAAGGTGGCGATAAAGGTTGAAATCTCTACCAATTCCAGACCCACGCGCGAGGCATAGACCGAGCTCATGCCAAACATGTTGGCAAAGACACCACCCAACAGAAACATCCCCACACAGCCCAGCGGCGAGATGTGAAACAGGTCCCACAGGGGCATCGGATGCGTGGTTTCAAAGGCGGGCGTCGGGCTGGTCGACAACAGGGTTGGCGTGAACGAAATCGAGATGAGGATCGAGGCAATGACAAATTGTTCGTACCCCGATGGGTCGCCGACCAGTAAAAGGCCCTGGGCTGACACGATCCCTACCATCATCACGATCATATAGGCCGACAAGGCCTTGCCCCGGTTTTCGTTATCCGCAGCATTGTTCAGCCAGCTTTCAGCGGTGACATACACGCCGGAAAAGCAAAACCCGATGATGACCCGGCCAATGCACCACGCGACCGGATGAGTCAGCACCGGATACAGAATCATCACCGCCGAAATCAGCGATGCCAGGGCTGCAAAAACGCGCACATGGCCCACGCGCCGAATCAAACTGGGTGCCAGGCGCGACCCACCCAGAAACCCGACAAAATACCCGGACATGACAAACGACATCTGAAAGGTGCTAAACCCCTCGATTTCGCCCCGGACGCCCAGCAGCGTCCCTTGCAGGCCGTTGCCGACCATCAACAGCATCATACCCAACAACAACGCCCAGGCGTTCGATAAAACCTGACCCATTTGACGGCCTTTTCCCAGTATGCGGCGACACCGCGATACGGGTGGGAATGACCCGGGTCTCGCGCCACGCTCAAGCGTATCCGCGACATAGAACCGGTCGGAAATGTCACATCTTGCCGGGCGGAACCAACAGGGACGCATCACCGTACGAACAGAACCGATAGGCCTGCGCGATGGCATGGGCATAGATGCGGTGCATGCGATCTTGCCCCATCAGCGCCGATACCAGCATCATCAGCGTCGACTTTGGAAGATGGAAATTTGTCATCAGGGCGTCGGTCACCTGAAACTGAAACCCTGGATATATAAAAATGTCGGTTTTGCCCATCCAAGGCGCAATTTCACCGCCACGCACCGCGCTTTCCACCAGGCGCAGCGCAGTGGTCCCGACCGGGATGATGCGTCCGCCCGCCGCCCTGGTCGCGGCGGTTTCCGCAGCGGCGGTCTCGCTGACATGGCCCCATTCGGCATGCATCCTGTGTCGGGCGATGTCCTCTACCTTGACGGGCAAAAAGGTGCCTGCACCCACATGCAGGGTGACAAAAGTGAACGATACATCCCGCGCCCGGAGCTGAGTCAGCAGCGCATGGTCAAAATGCAGTGAGGCGGTCGGCGCGGCGACGGCACCCGGGTTGCGCGCAAATACAGTTTGATAATCGTGGGTATCCTGTGCATCCACTGCACGCAGCCGGGCAATATAGGGTGGCAAGGGCATCGTACCCGCCGCAGCCAGGGCCGCATCGAAATTGTCGCCGGTCAGGTCAAACTGTAAGTGGGCCTGCCCGTCCGCAACCTCGACCAATTCCGCGGTCAAATCGCCCGAAAACACGATCCGTTCGCCCGGATGCAGCTTGCTCAACGGTTTCACCAGCGCAGCCCAGGTGCCATCGGCGTGCGATTCAAGCAATGTCACCCTGATCCGGGCCACGCTGTCACCCTGTATCCCGGAGCGGTGGCGCAACCCGTTCAGCCGCGCCGGAATGACCCGCGTGTCATTCAGGACCAGTCGATCACCAGGCCGCAGAATATCCGGTAGATCAAAGACATGGCGGTCCATGATCTGGTTCCCCTCGGCGTGCAGCAACCGGGCCGAACTGCGCGGCGACGCGGGACGGGTGGCGATCAGGTGCTCGGGCAGATCAAAGTCGAAGTCGTCCAGTTTCATTGCACGCGCATATCCCGACACAGGCGGATTGAACACCCTGCCCCCTGTCGTTTTTTATCGTTCTTCGGGCTTCGGCGGGCTATAATCAGGTGACCTGGCGACATTCGGGTCGCGGGGCCGGGCTTCGCTGCGGAATATGTCACGCAGAAAACCGGGCACAAGCACCGACATCGGATTGACGCTGATACTTGGTTGCGCAGCGGGCCCGTTCAGGCGATAGTTAAAGCCAAAGAGCCCCTCGCCCTGTCGGGAAATTATCTGTCCGATACTGTTCAGCAAATAGACAGGCGATATCACGCCCTGCGTGTTCAAGATGGCATCCTGAATGTTGAACCGCCCATCCATGGTCAATCCGATCGACGGGCCCACCGCATGGCTTTCAAAAATGGTGAGCTGTTTTGGATCCAGACGGAACCGCGCCTCGACCCGCGAAAACACGATACCCTGACCCGCAAGCTCATCCAAAAGCCCGGTGATGCTGATCGCGTTTAACAATGCGGCAATGGCCGGTGCGTTCTTGATACTGATCCGGTCGATGGTCAGCGTTCCATCATAGGTTCCCGCGCCTTCCACCGGTCGCATAACCACGTTCAGTTCGCCCCCTTGAGCCTCGTTCAGAATGTTGGTGGCCCGAAACACAGCACCCGCGTCACTAGACCGAATTCGAAAAGCTGACCGGCCATTTTCCGGCAGGACTTCGCCCTTGACCTCAACCTGTCCGTTCAGTTGCCCAACAAACGGTCCGCTGAGACCGCCATTGAGCTCAAACGCGCCCTGAACATCGGTCAGTGCCCAATGTTCGGTGATCTCGACCCGATCCAAAGACACGCGCAGCCCTCCGGGGGGGACATCCGGTGGTGGCCCGGGTTGAAAAGTTGACTGATGAAGTACGATTTCACCGCCCTGTACCTGCACATCCGGGCCACGCCCCGGGCCACGCCCGACAAGCTCGCCATGGACATCTATCCAATTGCCGATTTTCAGGGTATCAATGCGCATCCGGTCCAGTCCGCCACCCGGAACCAGGGTCACGCGCCCCTGCATCACGGCCCCGGGCACTGATATGGACAGGGCATCCACCTCGGGTGCCGGGCCCAATCGGGCGGACACGGCCAGCGCACCCGACACGGAGGCCGGTTTGTGCCATCCGAGCTCTGGTTTGGTCAGGGTCAGGCCCACCAGATCGGATGCCAATTGCAGGTTCGGTGGCGCGCCTTTGGGCAAATGCAGAACGTAGTCGACAGACCCGGTGCCCGACACCGCCGCATCGGGCAGGCCAATGTTAAAGGTGTTCAGAGCCTGCCGCGACAGCTCTAAACTTCCCTGAATGACGCCATCGGCGGTGGCATTGGGGCCAATCTCTTGACGCCAGGACACGGTGGCCGGAATGCCGCTGATCTTGCCGTCACCATTCAGCGCCACATAGGAATCTGTGGCCGTCAGGGTCAACCGGTCCGAGGCAACCGTGTGCCCGGGCACCAAAACATCCGACCATACCTGTTCAACGGTGCCGTTGAGGAGAAAGGCCACTTCTGGAAACTGTACCTGTTCTGCCAGAGGCAAGGACAAGGTCCCGCTGGTCCGCACAGTGCCGTCGGCTACAGAAACGGGCAGGTTCACATCCCGAAAAATGCGCAACGGCGGCAGATTCAGCAGAGACAACAGCGCGGTGATACCACCGCTGAGCCGGGCGCGGACTACACCGGGGGTACGCCGCCGGATGCCAACATCCGGAATGATGACAGAGGTGCCCGCGATATCAACAGTGCCACCCTCGGGCGCGGTTATGATGCCATCGGTTGCTGTCACGACGAACCGCCTGTCAAACAGCATGGCACGCCCCGTCGCCCCAGTGATTGGCGGCAGCGCGTTCATAAACCGGAGCGTGCTATCGAAAAACTCAAAGTTCAGATAAATATCCGGTTTGGCACCCGGGTGCCCGCGTACCGCAACACGGGTTTGTTCCAGCCGTCCGCCAATCAGGTTCCGGTCAACCCAGGCCCGGAGTTTTGGCAACACATCGGGAGACCAGAAGGAGACCAACGCCTCGGGCGTGATTGCATCGACCAGCGCGTCCACCGACACATCCCACCCCTCTGGCACCGTAGCCAATGTGGACGACACCAGCACATTGGTGTTGTCCAGTTCGACATGCATCTGTCCCAGGTCCAGCTGGAACGGATCCAACCGCATTCGCATATCCGCCCGAATCCCGGCAAAAGTCAGGGGTTCCGGATAGATGCCCGCCGGATTGGCTAATAATTGTTTAACATCCACAGTCATCACCAGCTGTTCCAGCTTGCCGCCGGACAGACCGAACAACTGCGCCTTGCCCGTGGCCTCGCCCGTAATCCAGTCGGATGTGACCGCTAGATCGTCAAACCGCAGGGTTTCGGTCGCCGGGTTAAATTCAAAATAGCTGCGCGCCGATTGAAAAGGGATCGGCCGGGTGCGGTCGGTCGGCTGCAACGCCCCTGCCCCGATATGTAAACTTGCATTCAGGGGGCCGAGGGTGCCGTCCGCATCGGTGCTGCCCCGCATGGATCCGGAAATCGGGGCCTGCAGAACGCTGAGCCAGGCCAGGGCCGGGAATTGCGAGGCGATGGCATCCGCAGGCAGGCCGGTGACCGATACCCCGAATGTGACGGCCCGGGTGTCGAACCATCCTTCATAATTCAATTCAACCCTGGCCATATCAGCTTCGCCACCAAGGACAGCGCTATTGACCGTCAGTCGCATGCTGTGCTCATCCCGGATAAGTCGCGCATTGCCACCATCGGCCAGCCAGCTTCGGCCCGACTGCGCATCGTCATATTGCAGCGTCATGCCAAACATGGAAATCTCGGTCAGATCTGATAGCATGGAGGTATGCAGCAGGTGCTCTAAGCCGTCGAGCAGGGCCAGCACCCCGGTTGCCTCTTGCACCGGTGCCTCGCGTTCCGACAATTGCAGGCTGACATTTCCGTTCTGTTCGCGTCGCAACACGGCAAATCCGCCATTCAGCACTATATCTCTGGGATGCACCCGGCCCTGTAGCAAAGGGCGCAGCGCCAAACTTGCCTCAGCCTTGGCCAGTCGGGCAACGGCAGTGCCATCCGTCCCGGTCAGGACAACATTTTCCAGCCGCGCCCGGGGATGCCAACTCTTGTCCACAACGAATTGCAGATTTTCAAATGTCAGATCCAGACCGTTCAGCGATGTCTCAAGCCGGGTTTCAATCCGGTCCAGGAGCCAATACGGTGCTTTTATGCTGCGACCCAGCAGCACAAACACCGCGGCAACCGCGGCAGTGCCCAACACAAAAGCAATAACAGACCACACAATCGCGTATCGCAACGGGTGACGGCGGCGCGGTTTGTCGGTTTGCCCGGTTCCGGTGGTCCCGGTTATTCTGTCCTTCATTTCTGTCTTTCTTATTGCCTTCCTGGACCTGGTATGCGATACAGGATTTTCACATCACAGCGAGGCCACATGCTCGATATATCCGACACCGCTCCTGATTTCACCTTGCCGCGCGATGGCGGTACCGAAGTCACCCTGTCCAGCCTCAAGGGGGTGCCCGTGGTTTTGTTTTTCTATCCCCGTGACGATACGTCGGGCTGTACCAAGGAATCCATCGGATTTTCCCAACAACTCCCCGAATTCGAGGCAGCAGGTGCCCGGGTGTTCGGAATTTCCAGGGATAGCGTGGCTAGCCACGAAAAATTTATCAAAAAACACGGGCTGACCGTGCCGCTGTTGTCCGATGAGTACGGCACAGCCTGCGAGGATTACGGTGTTTGGAAAGAAAAGACCATGTATGGCAAGAAATTCATGGGCATTGAACGGTCAACCTTTTTGATCGATGCGGATGGAAACATCGCCAAAGCCTGGCGCAAGGTAAAGGTGCAGGGCCATGTGGATACGGTTCTGGACGCGGTTCAGGCCCTGTAATGCTGGTGCTGGTCGAACCGGGTTGTCGCCGTTTTAACAATTGCAGATAGTCGGGAAAAGACGGTACTGTCGCGTCGACATGCCGCTGACTAGTTCGCGTGGCACAAAGGCGACGCAGCCGGGATTCCGTTGGGCCACAGCGTATCTCCCCCCCTGCGGCCCGCCCGGTACGAACAACTTGAATCGCTGGCACCCAGCGATGTACCCAAACGCAAACCGGGCAGCCCGCGGGGACGCATCGTGCTACTGTATGCGGTGGCACACATATTGAACCCAGTACCGTTGATTGGCATTGGAACACCATTTCACGGTTTGCCCATCTACGAATGCCGATGCGGTTCTATGACAATTCGGTCAAGGTAACGGACGAGGAATCAAAGCATTTCAATCTGATATGCGACTGTCTGGAAGTGTTGGCAGTCACTATGGTACCCTGCCCGCCCATGCCGGTTTGTGGTGCGCCGTCGAACACATATCAAAGGATTTCATGGGCCGCCTGGCCGTGGTCCCGATGATGCTGGAGGCGCGCAGTCCGGATGTGACACCCGGCATGATCGCGATGCCCCGAACGGCCAACCTGGCCCAAACTGTTGATGCATTGGAAACCATCTATGCCGAAGAGGTGAAGCATGTGGCCTGTCAGTCAAACCGGCTTGTCCGGTGTTATTTCAAAAGTATGTCAAAGTCCCCGTTCAACAAAGAAAAACGGGCCGCCGCCGGATTGCCGCCGGATTCCTATTATCCCCTAGTTGATGTCTGACACACCGTTCGGACGGTGTCCCAAGCCCAAGCCTTTGGAATCGGATGATACCGCAAATATGCGCGTTCTGGGCCCATATTGGGCAGAAAGCGTGCCCCAAGTGGCTATTGCGCAAACTCCGGCACACTGCCCCGTCCACAAGCGTTGGACAGGAAACGCGATAGTGCGGGGATGGGGTAAAACCTGATTTGGTGGGCCCCTATCCGAATTTTTTGCGTTTTTCATATATGTGGCGCAGGTCGTCATAAGCGATCCGGAATTTTGTACCGTGGTTGCGCAAGCCGCGGCTATTTTTGGTGCCTGGATTGGTCCGGGCGTCAAAATCTATGGCGATAATTCCTGTGTGCACAGCCTCCGCGAACTGGGTTGTTTTGGGTTCTTCGTACAGATACGCCTGTTCATAGCATACTTGGTTTTTGCGCTTGCTACCTCTGACGGTAATCAACCGCCGAAACTTTGCGGCAAAAGCGGTGATAAGGCGATCATGGGTCCAATACGGCCAGACAATATCGCTGACACCCGGGTGACGCACCGTGATCCGGTTGCTCTCGTTGTCAATAAAAAATCCGTGGCTTGACTGCCCCTTGTGGATTGTGTGCCGGAAACTGGTACGCCCCTTGGCGTCAGGGATGCCAAACCTTCGCACCATATGGTGCATGTGTCCTTTCGGCTCACCTTCCAGATGAAATAACGTCAAAAGCGCGTTTCCGGAATGAAATTTTATCTCCCACCGTCCTGCATCCGGCGTGTCGTAATTACCACCGTCAACCCCCAGCAATTCTTCAAGGATTTTACCGGGGCACCCGTGCCCCCATAGCCGGGATAGTCCGGCAGGTCAACCCATCCACGCTTAAAAACCTCGCGAAGACGGGCAAACAAATCCGCATCTGTCACGACAATCACCGTCGCAGCTTCTTGTTGGCGGCATTTTGTATCCGCGCGCGGGCCATGGCGACATTGGCCACCCAATAACATCC
>JACOMT010000050.1 GCA_014623385.1 Paracoccaceae bacterium | reverse complement strand
GGCTCGACTGGCCAACCCAAGGGCGTGATGCACACGACCGGGGGGTATCTAGTCTACGCTTCGATGACGCATGAGATCACGTTTGACTACCATGACGGCGACGTGTTTTGGTGCACCGCAGATGTGGGTTGGGTCACCGGTCACAGCTATATCGTTTATGGCCCGCTGGCCAACGGCGCGACCACCTTGATGTTCGAGGGCGTACCAACCTATCCTGATGCCAGCCGATTCTGGCAGGTCTGTGAAAAGCACAAAGTGAACCAATTCTACACCGCTCCCACGGCCATCCGCGCATTGATGGGTCAAGGCGTTGAATTTGTGGAAAAATGCGATCTATCTGACTTGCGCATTCTGGGTACGGTGGGGGAACCGATCAACCCCGAAGCATGGAATTGGTACAACGACGTGGTGGGCAAGGGGAAATGCCCGATCGTTGACACCTGGTGGCAAACCGAAACCGGTGGGCATATGGTGACCCCCTTACCCGGCGCGCATGCCACAAAGCCAGGTGCCGCGATGCGGCCGTTTTTCGGGGTCAAACCGGTGGTTCTGGACCCGGCATCCGGTAATGTGATTGAAGGCAACGGAGTCGAGGGCATTCTGGTAATCGCCGACAGCTGGCCTGGACAGATGCGCACCGTATGGGGCGATCATGCGCGATTCGAAAAGACCTATTTCAGCGCTTACAAGGGCTACTATTTCTCTGGCGATGGTTGTCGGCGTGATGCGGATGGCGATTATTGGATCACCGGTCGGGTAGATGATGTGATCAACGTCTCGGGCCACCGGATGGGAACTGCCGAGGTGGAAAGCGCGCTGGTCGCGCACGCGGCTGTGGCAGAGGCGGCGGTGGTTGGCTACCCGCACGAGATCAAGGGCCAGGGCATCTATTGCTATGTCACCCTGATGAACGGCGAACAGCCAACCGAAGCGCTGCGCAAGGAATTGCGGACCCGGGTTCGCACTGAAATTGGCCCGATTGCCTCGCCAGATGTGATCCAATGGGCTCCAGGCCTGCCAAAAACCCGGTCGGGGAAAATCATGCGGCGCATTCTGCGCAAGATTGCAGAGAATGACTTCGGATCGCTCGGTGATACCTCGACCCTGGCCGATCCGTCGGTGGTTGACGATCTGATCTCCAATCGCACGGAAATCTGATCGCCGCCGGGGCAGGTTGCCTATTGGCTGCCATCCAGGCCGTATTAATACTTAGTGGCTGGCGTTCGGGAAAAACACTTGGGTACCATCCAGCCGAAACGCCGCGATTGCGGCCTGGCCTGGTATGCCGGTCAGCCAATCGACAAAGGTCATTGCCTCGGCGACCTTGACCATCGGATGGCGGTCGGGACTGACCGGAATGACACCATACTGATTGAACAGGCGGGGGTCCTTTTCGACCATGATGTGGTGCGTGCCCTTGTTGCCAAAAGCGATCCAACTGGCACGGTCGGTCAGAATATAGGCACGCATCCCAACACCGATGTTCAGTGTCGCGCCCATCCCCGCGCCGGTTTCCCGGTACCATGTGCCCGAGGCATCGGGGACCTCCACACCGGATGCCTGCCAAAACCGCCGCTCTGCCATATGCGTACCGCTATCATCCCCGCGAGAGACAAAGATCGCCTCCGCCTCCGCAATCGCCCGCAGCGCCGCGATGATGTCCGTCATTCCTGACACAACCGCCGGGTCCACGTCCGGCCCGATCAGGACAAAATCGTTATACATTACGTCCCGCCGTTCAACACCCCAGCCCGCCGCGACAAATGCCACCTCCGCCTCACGGGCATGGATCAGCACAACATCCCCATCGCCGTTTTCGGCATTGCGCAGAGCCTGACCCGTGCCAACCGCAACCACGCGCACGTCGATCCCGGTTTCTGCCTTAAAGATTGGCAGGATAGCATCCAGCAACCCCGAATTCTGGATCGAGGTTGTGGATTGCAAGACGATAAACCGGGACTCGGCCACGACCATCGATGCCCAAAGGCATAGAATACAGCATATCCAGCGGATCACAGGATCAGACCGCCGGCCAGATACTGCCGAGCCTCCGGGCTTTGCGGCTGATGAAAAAACCGGTCTGCCGGGGAACACCACCTCTTCGGCCAGACGTTTGGCCTGGCCAATGTCATGGGTCACCATGACAACTCGCATGCCCGCCGCCACCGCCGCCCGGATCAAGTGTTCGATCCCTGCGGTTGAGGCCGGGTCCAGCGCGCTGGTGGGTTCATCCAGAAACAACACCTCGGGCGCGCAGGCCATAGCCCGCAGAAAGGCCAAGCGCTGCGCCTCGCCCCCCGACAGGCTGCGTGCGGGTTGGCGGGCCTTTTCGGACAGCCCGCCATGATCCAGCAAAGCCGCAACACGATCCGCCCGGACTCGGCGTGGGATGCCGCGCCGATGCAAAACAAAGGCGAGATTCGCCGCCACGCTACGCCGCAACAGCACCGGATGCTGAAACACCATTGCCTGACGTGCCCGCGCAGCCCGGTCCAGCACCTGGCCATCCTGGTACACGGTCCCGGTACCTGGACGGATCAGCCCATGCAAAACGCGCAACAACAGGGATTTACCCGCGCCATTTGGCCCCAAGATCACCGTCGGCCCGTGGCAGGCCAGATCCAGCATGTCTATAGCCAGTTTTGGCCGCCCCTGGCGCAGAATGCGCAGACCGGAAACGCCAAGATGCACAGCGTGGTGACGGGGACAATCACGCATAGCGCGGTGCCTCGGCCCGGGCGATCACTACCCCCAACAGGCTGACCGCACCGGTCACCAGAACAGCCAACAACACCAAAACAGCCCCCAACGCCAAAGCCAGGGACAGGTTGCCCCTGGACGTTTCCATCGCAATCGTCGTGGTCATGACCCGGGTCACATGATTGATGTTGCCGCCAACAATCAGAACGGCACCAACCTCGGCAATCGCGCGCCCGAAACCGGCCAGCAATGCCGTGACCAGCGCGATGCGACCATCCCACAGCAAAACCGGGACCGACGCCAGACGCCCAATACCAAAGGATTGCAGTTGTTCGGTGTATTCGTCGTTCAACGCTTCGATCGTCTGCCGTGACAGGGCCAAGATGATCGGCGTGACCAGAATACCCTGCGCCAAGATCATCGCCGTAGGCGTATACAGCAAACCCAGCACCCCAAACGGGCCTGATCGGGACAACAACAGATAAACGCACAGGCCCACGACCACCGGCGGTAGCCCCATCAGGGCATTCAGAATGACGATGACAATCTGACGCCCCCGAAACCGGGATACGGCCAAGGCTGCACCCAACGGCATGCCAATCACCGCCGCGATGAGCACCGCCAATACCGACACACGCAGCGACAGGCCCACAATAGCCCACAAGGCCGGGTCGCCAGTGGCAAGCAGCGTCAGGGCGCTCTGGAACTCAGCCGCGAAATCCTGCATCCGGCAACCCGGGCTCCCGATATTGTACGCGGGGCTGCTTCAGTGCTGCAAGCGAACAAAAATGCGATGCCCGAAAGCGTCACGATTGGTTTCCCATGCGACAAAGGCTGACCTAGTTCAACGCAATATCGGTGATAGCGTGGGTCCAGGCACCTTCCGGCTCCCTAGTAATCACCGGATCCGAACCGCCCGCCAGCAGCGTGTCAACTGTCCGTTGATAGTCGGCAGGGTTCAGGGCACCGTTGCCGCCTGCAGTCAGCTTGGCCACCTCCCGCATCATGCGTTTTTGATGTGCTTCCGTCTGGGCACCGGTCGCATCGTAGTCGAGGGTGATCTCGGCTGCCTCGTCCTGATTTTCTTCGGCGTATTTCCAACCTTTCATCGAGGCGCGGACAAAGCGGACCATTTTGTCGGCAAAGGCCGGATCAGCCAAATTTTCCTCCAGCACGTAAATCCCGTCTTCAAGCGTGGCGACGTCATAGTCTTCGTATTTGAACGTGACCAATTCATCCGGGCTGACACCAGCATCGATGATCTGCCAGTATTCGTTATAGGTCATGGTCGAAATGCAATCGGCCTGCCGCTGCAGCAGCGGATCAACGTTAAATCCCTGTTTTAGGACCGTGATGCCGTCATCTCCCCCATCGGTTGGAATGCCTTCCTGGCTCATCCAGCTGAGGAACGGGTATTCATTGCCAAAAAACCATACGCCGACGGTTTTGCCCGGAAAATCCTGCGGACCTGTGATGCCTGTGTCTTTCCAACAGGTCAGCATAAGGCCCGAAGATTTGAATGGCTGCGCGATGTTGACCACGGCCAGGCCTTTTTCGCGTGCAGCCAGTGCCGAAGGCATCCAGTTCAGCATGACATCAGCACCACCGCCTGCCAGCACCTGTGGGGGTGCTATGTCCGGGCCACCGGGCAGAATGGTCACATCCAGTTCTTCCGCTTTGTAATAGCCTTTTTCCAACGCGACATAGTAACCGGCAAACTGGGCCTGGGTCACCCATTGCAGTTGCAGCTTTACCTCGTCCGCAGCCATGGCTGGGGCTACCGCCATGGCACAGGTTGCCACCATTCCTGTCCAAACATGTTTCATACTGATTTCTCCTTGTTGCTATGCATTCCCAACTGTTGGCTGTTATCCTCTTTGCGACGGATGCCAGAACGTCACCTGACGTTCGAGCAGCACCACAAGGCCATAAAACGCCGACCCTGCAAACGCCGCCACCACAATTTCAGCCCATACCATGTCCAGGGCAAGCTGGCCCACACTGGTCGAGATACGAAAGCCCATCCCGACCGTAGGTGAGCCAAAAAATTCAGCAATGATCGCCCCGATCAAAGACAGCGTCGTGCAAATCTTCAAACCATTGAAAAAAAACGGCATCGCCGCAGGCAGACGCAGTTTCACAAAGCCCTGCCAATAGCTTGCGGCATAGGTTTGCATCAGATCCCGCTGCATCGCACTAGTCTCGCCCAGCCCGGCCACTGTGTTGATTAGCATCGGGAAAAACACCATCACGACAACAACGGCAGCCTTGCTTTCCCAGTTGAACCCAAACCACATCACCAGGATCGGGGCAGTGCCCACGATGGGTAGTGCGGCCATAAAATTCCCTACCGGCAACAGTCCGCGCCGCAAGAAATCGTTGTGGTCAATCAGAATGGCGGTCAGAAAGGCCGTGCCACAGCCGATCACATACCCGCTGAGCGCGCCTCTGAGGAAAGTCTGCAGAAAGTCTTGCCACAGGATCGGCAGGCTGGTACCAAAGCGGACGGCGATAAGGCTGGGTGCTGGCAGGATAACCAGTGGAATCTCAAGCCCCCGCACCAACAGCTCCCACATCAGCAGCAGAGTCGTACCGAAAATGATCGGAACAGCCAGGCCACACCATTGCGTTTTCGCAGCCGTGCTATTGGCAAGGCGGATATTGAGCCACCAACCCAAGGCCCAAACGGGCAATGCCGCGACCGCCAGGATCATGCGAGCCCCATTCGTTTCAAGAAGCCACGCTCAATCAACCCAAGCAGACCCACGAGGCAAGCCGCCAGAATAGCGGCGGCAAAGAGCGCGGACCAGATCTGTACGGTTTGGCCATAGTAGGACCCGGCGAGCAGCCGCGCGCCAAGGCCCGCCACCGCTCCGGTCGGCAATTCCCCCACAATCGCCCCAACCAGCGAGGCAGCAATCCCAACCTTTAGCGAAGCAAAGAGATAGGACAGCGATGCGGGCAGTCGCAGCTTCCAGAACACCTGGGACGCGGGCGCATTATATGTACGCATCAAATCCAGCTGTATACTATCCGGGCTGCGCAGCCCCTTGGCCATGCCCACCACGACGGGGAAAAACGACAAATAGGCGGAAATCACCGCCTTGGGCACAATTCCCTGCAGCCCAACTGAGTACAGAACAACGATGATCATGGGGGCGAGCGCGATGATCGGAATCGTCTGGCTGACGATGGCCCAGGGCATAACGGACATGTCCATCACGCGGGAATGCACGATGCCAATCGCCAGCAGGATGCCCAACCCGGTACCAATCGCAAAGCCGAGCAAGGTCGCGCTGAGTGTAATCCAGGAGTGATAGACCAATGATCGTTTCGAGGTGATTTTCTTGTCTACAGTCGTATTCCAAAGCTCATGCACCACCTGATGCGGCGCGGGCAAACGGGGACGATCCTGACCCCAGGTTGCCGGGATGGCGAATGTGTTGCGGACTAGCAATCCGAACGCCGACGCGTCCCGCCGTTCTGCCGCATCCCCGGGCGTGACGACAGCCCCGGCGCGCTGGATTTCCGTCAGCACACCCTTGATGTTCATCGGGATACAAGCCGCGTACCAGATGACCACAATTGTCAAAACAGTGACCAGAACCGGCAAAACCATCGCCGGGATCATACGCAGCCAAGCCCAGCCGCCGGTTCGGCCCATGGGAGGTGTGGCCGTATCAGTCATTTGCCGCGCACCCCAGACCATCCGGAGATTCGACAGCCATTCTTCGTTGTCGCCGTCGGGCCATTTCAGCTCGCGAAACCCTTTGCACATGTAGAACCGGCACACCGAGGCATTTGCACACTGAGGCATTTGCGGCAAGCACCCGCAACTGCAAACTGCTCTGACCGGCCTTTTCCGTATTCAACAACACGCCCCCATGCTTTGCCCGGGTGGCTGCGCATAGAGGGATTGCGTAAATCCGCAGCCTTCGTCCAGGGCGAGAAAACCCGCAACCGGCACGCCACTGATCCACACAATGCAGCGCAGAAACAGGAACAATACTCGGGCGGATGTACGCACGGCATAAAGTCCCATGCGTCGATCCAGAAATTTTGGATACCGGCATCAGCCAGCGTACCGACGCGGACGGCTTTTGCGGCCTCATGCATCCACATGCCCCGCCCGAAGACCTTGGCGCACCCGATGCGCCAACTGGATAAACTCCGGCGTGTCGCGGATACCCAAAGGCCGCTCTTTGGGAAGCGGGCTGTCAATCACATCCGTAATCCGCCCCGGACGTGGGGACATGACCACAATTCTGGTCGACAGATACACCGCCTCGGGGATCGAATGAGTCACAAAAACGATAGTTTTTCCAGTTCGGGCCCACAGTGCCAAAAGCTCTTCGTTCAGCCGATCACGCACAATCTCGTCCAACGCACCAAAGGGTTCGTCCATCAACAGGATATCCGCGTCAAAGGCCAGAGCCCGCGCGATGCTGGCCCGTTGCTGCATCCCCCCCGACAGCTGCCAAGGGTATTTGCCGCCGAATCCCTGCAGATCAACCAGTTCCAGTACCGCCTCGACCCGGTCGTCCTGTTTGGTGTGCGAATACCCCATGATTTCCAGCGGCAGCCTGATATTCCGGGCAATCGTGCGCCACGGATACAAACCGGCTGCCTGAAACACATAGCCATAGGCCCGTGCCTGACGCGCCTCATCGGGTGCCATCCCGTTCACGGTCAAACTGCCACCCGTTGCTGTTTCCAATGCCGCGATACAACGCAGAAAGGTTGTCTTGCCACAGCCGGAGGGACCGATGAAGCTGACAAACGCCCCCCTGGCAATATCCAGGGTCACATCGCGCAAGGCATGGACCTTCCCATCGCCCGTCTGAAACGTCAGGTCCAGCCCCTCTGCCAACACAGCACTTGACATCGTCATCGTTCCGCTTGCCCCATTCCATGGTTCCCGACCATCAGAGAGGCACCTTTGCGATGTCAAATACAATGCCTACCACCTGCCAGAAACTGCGCCCCCGGTGCCAAATATGACGGCAAACAGAGCTTTACCTATTTTGAAGGCATTGCGCGCGAAACAATCGGTGTGCGGGGTATCTGTATTCATATCCTGCGTGTGCCCCCGGGTGGCCGTGCCAAGGCACATCTGCAGGAGAATCACGAGACAGCGATTTACGTGCTGGAGGGCAAGGCCATTATGTACTGAGGCGAAGAGCTACAGCACCGGATGGATACCGTCGCGGGCGATCTGTTCTACATCCCCGCCGGGGTACCGCATCTGCCGTTCAACATCGGCACTGTTGAAACCGTCGTCGGCATCGCCCGTACCGACCCGCCTGAACAGGAAGGCGTGCGGCTGTTGCCGGAGTTGGGGGATATGGTTCCTTGACTCCTCTATGCGACACAACAACGCTTAAAAAATTCACCCCGCTAGGCATCATTTCAATATTTCAATCCAGGCACCTCGTTCTCATGCCCGGGGTTTGCAGGGTGCTGTTCGAGGTAGTCAGACGCGCCACCAGGGCTCAAAAACCGCCTTCAATGCATCGCTTGACTTTGGCCTGTCTATAATTTTGTACCGCGACAAATGCGGCAAGGGAACCAACCGACATGATGGAAAGCCCCGTGATCGCACGATCATCATAGTATCGGAATTGGTACGCCAACCAATTTCCCTTTCCAAAACAGTATCTTCAGGCTCATATTTGAGCCTGAGAATCCCGGTGACGGCTGGCTCAGCATCTGTTTGGTCCATTGCAATCACCAGTTTCGGCGCGGCGGTTTGCAGAATCCGGGCCCAGATGTCTTTACCGAATGAACGTGCGTCTTTCGGATTCACAAAATTTTTGTAATCCTTTTACCTGAACAGAATTAAATAGTCGGCCAGCACGGTCTCAGGTTCCACATTCAAAGGCTGGAAAAGGGCACGAACCTGTTTCTCGTAACGGGTTTTGCCCAATCGCGGCATCCACCCACTGCTCATTGATATACGCATTGCCCGATTTGGGGGCGAACCCGGGATGGCCGGATGGTTCGCGATCCCCGCCGGGGTTTAATGAGATACAGGTAACTTCTGCCCCATTGAGCACTTGTTCCGGGCTCGCCGATAATTGCCATCCCAGCTGTGTTTCCGCTTTGTCGATATGCGGCTTCTATCGCTTATCGCTTTATGGTGTGACCATGATGCCTTTCTCCATCACACACCGCTCGCTGGAATACCCGTTCGTTCCACCGGGCGTGGCGCGGTCAGCTCTTTCCAGGTCGAAAGTGCCTTGTTCACCGTGCCATTGCCCTCGCGCGCGATGAACTTACCGTGGCCTTCCTGCGTCCGGATCTCACCGTCACGCACGGCCACCTGCCCTCGGGTCAGGGTAAAGCGCGGCATGCCTTTCACCTGTTTGCCCTCAAACACGTTATAATCTATCGCCGATTGCTGGGTTTCGGCGGAAATCGTTTTGGCTTGCTCCGGATCCCATACCACCATATCTGCATCCGCACCTACCAGAACTGCGCCTTTTTTCGGATAGCAGTTCAGGATTTTGGCGATATTGGTCGAGGTAACGGCAACGAATTCATTTGGTGTCAACCGCCCGGTGCCCACGCCATAGGTCCAGAGCATGGGCATGCGATCTTCCAACCCTCCGGTGCCGTTGGGGATCTTGGTGAAATCGCCCATGCCATAGCGTTTCTGTTCGGTCGTAAAGGCGCAGTGATCAGTGGCCACCACCGAGAGCGAGCCCGATTGCAACCCGGCCCAGAGGCTGTCTTGGTGCATTCGATCCCGGAAGGGGGGCGACATGACACGGCGCGCAGCGTGGTCCCAGTCTGAATGGGCGTATTCGCTCGCATCCAGCGTCAGATGCTGGATCAGGGGCTCGCCCCAGACACGCTTGCCCTGCATCCTCGCGCGCCGGATCGCCTCATGCGCCTCTTCGCAAGAGGTATGCACGACATAGAGCGGCACACCGGCCATATCGGCAATCATGATCGCGCGGTTGGTGGCTTCTCCCTCAACTTGGGCAGGCCGGGAATAGGCATGCGCCTCGGGGCCATTATTGCCCTCGGACATCAGTTTGGCTTGCAGCTCGGCCACCACATCGCCGTTCTCGGCATGGACCATGGCAATGCCGCCCAACTCTGCCAGACGCTGGAACGAGGCGTACATCTCGTCATCATTGACCATAAGCGCGCCTTTATAGGCCATGAAATGCTTGAATGTGTTGATCCCGCGCTTGTTGATCACGCTCTCCATTTCATTAAACACCTGCTCACCCCACCAGGTGACGGCCATGTGGAAAGAATAGTCGCAATTTGCGCGGGTCGACTTATTGTCCCACATCTGAAGCGCGTCATGCAAGCCCTGACCGGGGCTCGGTAGCGCAAAGTCGATAACCATGGTGGTCCCGCCCGACAGTGCCGCACGCGTACCGCTTTCGAAATCATCCGAGGAATAGGTGCCCATAAACGGCATCTCAAGATGGGTATGCGGGTCGATCCCGCCGGGCATGATATAGCAGCCCGTGGCATCCAGTTCCTCGCCACCGCCGAGCTTGAAGCCAATTTCGGTAATCACACCTTTTTCTATCCTTACATCGGCCTTGTAGGTCAGATCGGCGGTAACGATGGTGCCGTTTTTGATGATGGTGGTCATTTTTCTACTCCCCCGACCAAACTGGTTGTATGAAAAGTATTCGAATGCAATTTCCAGAGGCAGTTTAGCTGCATCCCTGACTTTTCATATTTCTTCTTTCCTTTTGGCTTGTAAATCTCTCAACTTCATTTTGATAGAAGAATGCGAAAGGCGAAATCAGCCACGCATTATCTAAGGAATCTGTTTGGCATTTTATAGACCAAAGCGGCAATTCGTTTTTCATCATGAGATTTCCGTGTGAATTGATGTGCAAGTGCATAAAGCACATGATGCTTTGCTCAAAGCACCGAAAACAGCCCGATCAATAATACTGGAACCAGTATCACAGACCAAACAAATGTGCGCTGGACAGCAAAAACCAACTGAGAGAGCGCAATTATAGCAGTTACCTCGTGTAGCAGCAACCTCGGCCAAACCTGCAAATACTGTAATTACGGTAAGCGGGTTTCTTATGACCGCGTGCTTGTTTTTGGCTGGGCCGCCATTCACCCCACAATCTCCGCCGTCTCCACCACCGCGTGGAAGAGCACGTTGGTACCCGCAGTCGCCCATTCTGGCGAGATCTCCTCGGCCTCGTTATGCGACAACCCGTCCACGCAAGGGCACATCACCATCGCGGTCGGTGCCACATCATTGATCCAGCATGCGTCATGGCCCGCACCCGAGACGATATCCATGTGAGAATAGCCCAGCCGGTTCGCTGCCTCGCGGATGGCACTGACACAGGCCTCATCAAAGGTGGGCGGGTCAAACTGGCCAACGATTTCGCAGGAAAAATCTGTGCCGATCTCTTTACAAAGCTTCGGTGCGCGCACCATGAGCTCGTCGGCCATATCGTTCAACTTGTCCACGAGATGGGTGCGCATATCAACGGTAAAGACCGCTTTCCCCGGGATGATGTTGCGTGAATTCGGGTAGACATTGATATGCCCGATCGCCCCCACCGCATCGGGCTGGTTCCTCATGGTGATCTCATGCACCAGTTCAGTCACCAACGCCAAACCGCGCCCTGCATTCTTGCGCATCAACATCGGGGTGGAGCCGGTGTGGCTCTCCTTGCCGGTGACCGTACATTCGATCCAGCGCAAACCTTGCCCGTGCGT
>JACOMT010000049.1:13815-24952 GCA_014623385.1 Paracoccaceae bacterium | reverse complement strand
ACCAAACCCGGTTGTGGTGTGGACCTTGTCGATGAAATTTTCTTAGTCCAGACGAGCAAGGCCGCCTGGATGTCATCTTCGTAACCCAGCGTACGCTTTTGGATCGTCGGGGCCACCGCTTCGGTTCGGTCTTGCGGCGCGTTGATATGGCTGCCGGGGCGGGCGGCACCTTGCACCGCTGAGGCCCGTGATCCTCAATCTAATGGCAACCCGTCGAAACCGCAACACAGCAGCATGAAATCCAACCGCAGTTGAGGGCACCCGCGCCAGCTTCGGGGTGCCACTGCCCGATCAGCAGACACTTGAAGCGGACTAGCGAATCATAACCCTGAGGCCGCCCGATCCCGGAACGCCCCAACGCAGGCTTGCATGTCGGCGAACACGACTGCCAGTCCATGAGTGCGTCAATCCTGGTTAGAACGTCGGCTGTCTGATCCGATTCGCATTCGACACGCACCGCGCAAAAAACAGGTCCCTCAAACCACCCATGAACGCCTTCCATGAGCATACCGGGTTGATGTTTTTGTTCGCAATCATCCAATTATGCAGAGGTCTTTTATAGTCATAAATCGCGGTGCCAAGTTGCTATCCGCATGGAACCGGCGGTGCTGCGTTTGGTGCTGAACCCTGGTACCATGGCGGATGTTCAGCACCGCAGGGCGGAACAGGTCGCAAGGCAGCCCGGTGATCGATCCAAACGGCCAGCCCGGCGTCAGAGGCCACCACATGGGCGATGCTGTGTAAATCGCCCATGTGCCGGTACCGGAACAGCACAGCACCCGGGGGCGAAAGCCCAACGGGGCAGGGTAGTGCGATATCCCGACAGCACCCCGTGTTGGCCGTTTTGGCGTGGATGGGGTGACCCGGGTACCGGGGTTCCGCGTCGACCAGCATCTGACGCAGATTGCCACGGTGATAGCCGTGCCTCAGGCACGCCAGATATCTGGTCCCCCACAGATCATCGGGTCCACCGCACCGATGGCCCTGGCGGATTTCCGGTCGTATTCCAGTGCCGAAACCACATGCCGGATCGCCCCTAGCCGCGCACGACGCTTGTCATCGGCACGTATCACGATCCAGGGCGTGGCATCCCCATGGCATCGGATCAGCGTTTCGGAAATCGCCTCTGAATAAGCCGCCCATTGCCGCAGGCCGTCCACATCAACGCCGCTGAGTTTCCATTGTCTCAGGGGATTCTGTTCACGATTCAGAAATCGGCGCAGCTGTTCCGCTTGTCCAACATTCAGCCAGAATTTGAACAGGTGAATGCCATCATCAACCAGGGCCTGTTCAAACGGCGTGACCTGACGGAAAAAATCTTCCCTTTGTTCGGGTGTGCAAAAGCCAAACACATGTTCGACCACCGCGCGATTGTACCAGCTGCGGTCAAAAAAGACGATCTCGCCCCCGGCGGGCAGATGCTGAATATACCGCTGGAAATACCATTGAGTTTGTTCTGCCTCCGTCGGTCTGGCTAGTGCGACCACCCGCGCACCACGCGGATTCAGATATTCGCGAAACCGCTTGATTGTCCCGCCCTTGCCCGCAGCATCGCGGCCTTCGAACACAATGGCAATCCTTTGGCCGGTGGCTTTGACCCAGGCTTGCAGTTTCACCAGCTCGCTCTGCAGCGCCTTCAACTCTCGCCTATAGACCTTGCGGGCCAGCCGTTCGGAATACGGATAGGACCTGTCCAGGATATCGCCCATGGGCGTCCCTGGTAAAAAAGCTGCTTATCGCGCCGTCGAAGGGCAGCTCCATCGCCTCTGGATCTTTGATTTCATATTGCACTACTACTACTTGCCCCTACTTGCCCAAACCGGCCCGGCCCGCCACCCGGTCGCCACCCGGTCCACGACTGCCACAACCGATTGGGTGTTCACCTGATGCGGCATTATAGTCCGATGCCGGACAATGGTGCCAACACCGCATCAGGGTTCTGGTCGCCCCGTGTTTTGAAATGAATTTTTAAATGAATTGTGCAACCCGGTGCTGCTGTCCATCGCGCAACGCGGGATTTCGGTTGGGCGCGTGATGCTGCCCTGGCAGGACCGCCCCGCTCTTGCACCGGTTGCGGGTCAAAGACGCTGGGCCGCCTGTCTTTGACCCGGGTCTGCGTCATGATCGCGGCGAACAGCACACCTGGCATGCTGGAATGTAACCGGCAAAGAGGGGCCGACGGTGTGGTCCATGGATTAGAGAGGGCCGATATCGGCACCGGCCCAGACACCCCGCCCGTGTTGGCCCATATTGGCCCTGGGCGGTCAAACACGACCCCCCGGCATCGTTGCTCTGCCGACATCGGTGCCAGCTGACCGGTTACATCGCGGGTGTTGCCGCCTGATCTCATGCAATCAGCACCACATCCGAACCACCGTCCCTTACAACAGCCTGTACCCCGGCCCTCCGCCGATGTCCAACGCTTGCCTATCGGGCGGAACGGCGCGTTTCGTCCGCACCGTGCAAACCCGCGCGCCAATGCCACCCAGCCAGCGTAAAGAAAAACAACAGCCATCAGCCTAGCCGCCAATCCGGTTCAGGTCGTAATGCGTGGTTTGGTAAATCTCGTTAATCCAATTGCCATACAAAAGATGTGCGTGACTGCGCCACCGGTTTTGTGGCTGTTGGGACGGATCATCGTTCGGATAGTAATTCGACGGCACATTGATCCGTGTGCCCGCAGCCACATCCCGATCATATTCCTGTTTCAGCGTATCGCTGTCATATTCAAAATGGTTAAAGATATAGAGTGCGCGATGCCCCGGATCCTCGACCAGACAAGGACCCACCTCGGCACTGCCAAGCAGAGGGATCAGGCCTTCATGCCCTGCAATTTCGTTTGCCCTCATCTCGGTCCAGCGGCTCACCGGAATGACGCAGTCATCCGAAAAACCCCGCAGATAGGGTGAGGTGGGCATCAGATTCTGGTGCCGAAAACAGCCAAAGGCCTTCTGTGCCAGGTCATGTTTTTCAATGCTGTAGAAATGGTTAATCATTGCCATCCCCCCCCAACACACGCCAAAGGTTGAATGCACATCGGTCTGTGTCCAGGTAAACACCTCGCGCAGCTCGTCCCAATAGGTGACCTCCTCAAATGGCAGATGCTCAATCGGGGCACCGGTGATGATCAGACCGTCAAATTTTTCGCCCTGCACCTCTTTAAAGGGCCGGTAAAAGCTTTCCATATGTGCGGCGGCGGTGTTTTTGGTCTGGTGCTCGGACATCCGGATCAGGCTGAGCTCGATTTGCAGCGGGGTCGCCCCGATCAGCCGCGCAAACTGATTTTCCGTCTGTATCTTTGTTGGCATCAGATTCAACAGGCCGATGCGCAAAGGCCGGATATCCTGACGCGCTGCCTGATCTTCGGACATCACCATCACGCCTTCGGCGGTCAAAACATCATAGGCAGGCAGATCAGCGGGAATTTTGATCGGCATGGGGTGCAGGGCCTTATGCGTCATTGGGCGGGGTGGCCAGGATACGGTCAAACGGCCCGCATCTCAAGGGCCCGGGCAACCAGATCGGTAAACCCGTCGGTATCGTGAACCTGTGCCACCGCTTCGGCCGTGACCGTTATCCCCCAGCGCGCCATCTGTTCATACAGGGGCTGGCGATGCGCCAGGGCGCGGGCATAAGTCCAGCGGATAAAGCGGTCCGGATCCACATCTGTCGCCAGGACATTGTGTTCACGCAAATATGCATCCCAGCATGTTGTCAGGAATTCTGGATCATAGGCCATCGGTTTGGGCGCGCGGTCGAACCGGCGAATCAATTCCCGGGTGTGCGCCTCACTCCCCCGGATCCAGACCATCAGCGTGCAGTTTGCCAACGCCGTCAGGACCGGATCGTCCGGATCATCCGGGTTTAC
The DNA here is from genome assembly GCA_014623385.1 of Paracoccaceae bacterium. GTDB lineage: Bacteria > Pseudomonadota > Alphaproteobacteria > Rhodobacterales > Rhodobacteraceae > JACOMT01. The sequence continues at coordinate 21,084 of JACOMT010000049.1, read as the reverse complement.
CCATTCGCAGACGGACCCGCCTGTATCACAGATGAAATGAGGGTAGCCATACAGCGTCTCGGCCCGGCGCATGAATCGGCCGGTATCCATCAACGCATTGATCTCTGCCTGCCGGAATTGCGCCTGGCGCTTGCGATAATCCTTGATCGGCAAGCCACCCCTGGCCGGGTCGCCGGGTTTGCCCAGATAGGTCGCCACCGGGGTCAGATTGTCAAAGCGGATGTTCGACCCTATGTAAATCGAATCAGACATCAGCAGATCACGCAAAAACGGCACCTGCATCGCATGGGTCTTGACATTATCCACGATGTGCTCGTCCATGTACCGGGTGCCAATGCGGTAATCAATATTGTAATGATACCAGTCCCCGCTGTCGCGCAGCATACGGCTGAGATGGGTTTTGCCCAGCCCGGACATCCCGAACAACAACACGTGTTTGTGTTGTGCTGTGCGCCAGTCTTGTGCTGATTTATATAACATGGAATCCTGCATCGTTGTTGGCGTGCTAAAGCACCGTCTAAACAGCCGTCCGGGCGGGGTCAATCACGGCACGGAACGCGGCGACCGCTCAGGTCTCAACAGACCAGGAGAGAGCATAGCAACCCCGAACAAGACAGAGTCCTTTAAGGCCCGCATCGCACAACGAACCCCGGCAAGGGCACCACCGGTGGCCGGAGTCAGCAAGGTGACCAGGCATCAGATTGCCGACCCCATAGGCCCCGGGCCCCGGGAACACAGCATATGGGGTAGGGCACCGCTGTCGCCATCAGGGCCATGCACCTGCACGGGGCCAGGGTAACCAAACCAGCCCTTCGGGGATCAAGGGAATCGGCAATGGAATGGTCTTGGACGCGGTCAGTATACCAGGTGCGATGCCAGGGATTGGCGAGGGGACGGCTATGTGCCGGTTCATGTATCACACGCCATTACCTGACATAATGCCGCCTCAAAATTATCCGTAGTGATCGGGTAATGCTCGATCCCGGGACAGTCTCTAGCTGTTCCATCCCGGATGATTACCCGGATGATTACATAACCCCGTGCCGGTCTTTCGCTTTTATGGCATGATCTGTTCTGAGGGTGGCAAAATTGCATAAGCTGCGGCATTACCGGGGCTGCCGGGGAGGTCATAACTATCCGCGGTTTTTTTATCCGCCTGCCTTGAAAAGCACGACTCGCTTGCCTATATACCACTCGTCAACGTGCAATCGCGAAAGGACAAGCTATGCCAGGTAACACAGATGATAAGCCCAAGAAGCAAGGAGCACATCACAAAATACCTAATCCCGATAAGCGTTCGCCAAAGAACCCAAGTATTATAGTGGATAATGCAGAGGTCCGTGCCATATTGGGGGTGGAGCGTTTAACCGCTTCCCGTAAGGATGAATTCGAAAAGAAAACTGAAGAGGCAGGCTGGCCTCGCGGTTCTCTCATGTGGGCTGAAAATGGCGCTGTTTTAACCAACCATAGGGTTGCAGATGCGCACATGAATAAAAATGACACCTCAAAACGACGACGACCAGAACTGACTCTCACCCCATCGCCTGGCTCGCAGCAGCTCGCACCATTTGTCGTGTCTGCAGCTCGGCGATAAAATTCCCAATGGATCAAAGCAAATCTCGCTGCGTGTTCGTATAGGATTCGTGGACGGGTTACGGAACCGTAGGCCGCGCCTTTGCCATGATGTGCTCTGACTTTTGGGGCATGGGATAGGGGCTGTTCCGTTCCAAAGCGCGGAACGGCCCAAATCGCCGTGGCACCCAAATCGGGTGCCCGGCAGACTGCCCCCCGTTCCCCCGGCGCGATGGTACCAGCCCGCCGGTTCGTGATCCTGTGCCGGGGAAGGGGGCCGACCGCTTATAGCCTCCGGCGATTATACCGTAGGCCAACAGGGCCTCCCTGGGTGGTATTTGCGTGACAAAGCTTCGACAAAAATTACCCTGTCACGCAGACATCTGTTCCGGGCTGTTTGCCCTGAAATGCCGTAAGGCTTTGAAATCAGGTTTTCTTTCTGTTCCGCAGTATTTTTCCGGGCTTCTTTTTTGGCTCTGCCAATAAGGGGTCGGTGGTGGTTTCGTAGAGCTGGAACAGGTGTTCTATGCGGGATTGTTCGGAAGCGAAGCCGGTTTTGCGGTAGAGACGGTCGGCGGCGCGGTCGTTGGCTTTGTGGGCGCGGTGCAGGTCGGGGGGCATGGTGTCGGGGTCGTAAAGGTCGGCGAGGGTGGCGTTCGGGTGGTTTGTACGGGCGACAAGGACGGCATGGCCGTGGACCTCCAGTGATGAAAAGTCCGCAGGCACGGGAAAGGTATTGTAGACCATGCCGATGGAATACCTGCAACCGTTCCCCAAACGCCCACCAAAGGCGCGTAGCCAGGCCATATGCATCGCGGATTGCAAAAGCGCGAATTGGGCGAGGGTGGCGTTTGGCATAACGTAGACAAGATCGCTGGGAACGATTGGGGGGTTCAGGAACCCTATGGGCGCGTATTCACGACGTTCTGAATTAACTTTGGGCACTACCAGGAATGGGGTGTCCGGGATGACAGTGACGTGAAACGCGGTTGGTGTTTCGGCCAGGGCCAGGGATGATATGCCGGGGGCTTTGATGGTATTCGGGGTTTTGCCTTTGGCTGGAATCTTTCCAAGGCGGTACTCCCGCACCTGTGCCACTACGGCTTTGGTCATTGGCATGGCGCGCAGCTGTTGGGGCGGAATCAGGGATGCACAGAGAATATGCCGTTTATTTCCGTTTAGAAACTCGCGTCCGCCGATATAAGGGCGCAAATAGGGTTCGGCTTGCGGCTCCTTTTCCAGGAATTCATCCCGCTCTTCATCTGTGAAAATGAAATGCCCGCCGTCAATGGGTTTTGATCCTATGATGCTTTTGGGGAACCCGTTGAGTGGCTTGCTGGTTTCTTTTATTGTTAAATGCGGATTACCCAGGGTGCTGGCGTCGATGAGATAGGGCGAAATTGCCGCGTGGCGGGTTTCGACAGGGTCGCCCTTTGCATCGGGATAGCTGAACACAGGTCGGGATTTGCGGACGCGGTCCTTTGGCTCTAATCCAATAATGACCACCGTGACGGTCGCTTTCCCCCGTGCTTCGGACCCCCAGACGAATGACCGATGGGCAAAGGCAATTTCAAATCCCCGGTCAAACAGAATTGGCCAGAGTTGGGCAACCTGTTCGCCCTGGGTGATGGAATTGGTGGCGACAAAGGCAAAAGGCACGCCATGGTTGGCGGCCTTGATGAACCAATTGCAAACGTAATCCAGGGTGCCGCCCGATTTGCCCAGGGCGGCGGTGCGGTGGGTTTGGGCGCGTTGGATTTTGGATTGGTATTTCGCCCCCGCAAAAGGCGGATTGCCGATGATATAGCTGGGCTTTGTTGGCGCAACGGTTGCCCAATCGGTTTCCAGCGCGTCGGCATGGGTGATGTGCGCAGATGTGCGCAAGGGTATCCGCAGATAGGGGACCCCGAATTCCAGGCTGGCCCGGGTATTCATGATGTGGTCCATCATCCACATGGCGGTCTCGGCAATGCGGGCGGGGAATTCAGAATACTCGATGCCATAGAACTGGTCCACATCCAGTTTTAACAGGGTGTGCAAGGGCACCGGGCCGCCCTGCAACCGACCCCGGGACAAGTGGACATGATGGATTTCGCGCAGCACCTCAAGCTCCAGCAACCTGAGTTCCCGATAGGTGATAATCAGAAAGTTGCCGCAGCCACAGGCGGGGTCGAGAAAGGTCAGGCTGGCCAGTTTGTCATGAAAGGCGCGCAGATAGTCCTGGCGTTTGTTTTTACGGGCCCTGACGGCTGCAAATTCGGCGCGCAGATCATCCATAAACAGGGGGTTGATGAGTTTCAGGATGTTCGCCTCGGTGGTGTAATGCGCCCCGGCCTTGCGGCGCGCATCCCGGTTCATGACAGATTGAAACAGGGATCCGAAAATCGCGGGGGAAATACCGGACCAGTTGAACCGGCAGGCTTCAATTAACCGCATGCGCATATGGGAATTAAAGGCGGTAATGCGGATAGGTTCCCTGAACAAATCGCCGTTTACGTAAGGAAAGCGTGCCAAATCCTCGTCAAGGTTGGTTTGGCGGCGGTCCTCAGGCGTATCGAGGACCTGGAACAGTTGATTCAGAATCGCGCCCATGTCCGACCCGTCCTCACGGGTGCGGTGTTCGAGAACGTCCAGAAACAGGCTGTCCGGCTCAAATATGCCGGTATTGTCTGCAAACATGCAGAACACAATGCGGGTCAGGAAGACCTGTAAATCATGGCCCGTATAATGGTTTTCCGCAAGCGCGTCGTACAGGTGCCCGACCAATTCGGAGGCCTGGATGTTTACCGGATCCTGATCCTGAAACGTCCGGCGTTCCATACCCATAATAAAGCCGAACTTTTCAATGTGATCGGGCAGGTCGGCCAGGGTAAACGTGGCAGTTTCGCGGGTGTCCCGGTCACGCAATTCAAAGTTCTGAAAATCGCACAGGAGTTGATAGCGCGGGCGTTGGGATTCCTTTAGCGCGTCGAAATACTCGCCCGCCTGTTCGGCGGCTGCCGCCAGGTCGCGGCCGGCGGATTTCTGTTCCACCAATAAGGTTCCCGGCCAGAACAGGTCAATGAAACCGGATTTGTTGTTCAGCTTTTTAACGTGTTCCTCATAACGGGCGACGTCCCTGCGCCTTTTGCCAAAGATGGCAAAGAAATCATTGTAGAAGCTCTGGGTTTCGCCGCGTTCATAGGTCGCATCCGCATATTCGCGGGCAAAATCGGCGGCACGGCTGCGGATTTCATTGAAGCTGAGGCGCATGGTTGTTGTTCTTTGCGTTTCCCGTGTTATTCCGTTGTTCAAAATCGGGGGTTATTTGGGGTCACAGTACACAACCATCTGTGGGCCACGCTTCTCATCAACTTCTGCACCGGTAAAATCGTAATACAGCCCCCCTGCCATCTGGGCGCAGATGAAATTCAAACTTAAAGTCCTGACCAAAGGTCCATACCCGGGTGAGGCCGCTCAAATTGAACCACGCATTGTATTCGATTGGTGGTTCGGTATCCACTCTTATGGTGCTGAAAAAGGGACCCTCCTCAATTGTGATCTCTGGCCCAGAGAAGCCGTCACAAACCCAGGAACCTCCCGTCTCGGCTGCACCCGGGGTATGCCCCATGAGTATAAAAACCACAGTTGCACTGAAATTTTTCAGTGCTTGTTTTACCAGACGCATTGTACACTCCTTTGTGTGCTGTTGGGTTTGGCCCTGTATTGGGTAGATGGTGCCCCGGCCCATGGCGTTGGTTCCGTATTGCTGCTGTTGCAATGGGGGTATCAGGTTGGTTTGATGGGTTTTGATGATGCGGCGGCCTTTGAATGTTTGCAGGTAACGCCATGGGGGGTAGAGCTTCCCGCCGTTGCAAGTATTCCGGGCATTTTCGGGGGTTAATCGGTTGGGTATGATTTCATTATTACGCCAATTTTGATAAGGACCTCATTAGGGTCGACATTCTGCAATATCTCTCCGTTGCTTTGCAGTTTGTTTTCGGTGTATTCGGCCAATGCCTGTTGTTCGATGTCGCGGGCTGTCTGTTCGTGCGCTGTTGGCTGCTTGCTGTGCAGTTTCCACACCAAGCCCGTTACTTCCCCTGCCAGGGGCTTGTTATAGTCGGCCTCTCTCTTCTCGGGGGTGCTGGAATATCCGATTTTTACGGCTAGTACCTTATTCTTTGCATCTCTCAACACAAGCGTGTAGACGTACCAAATATCATGCTCCGCGAATGTGCCGGTAAAACTGCCTGTATGCTTTGGGGCCAGTTTGCTGTTATTTTGCGCTACTAGCCCTTGGCCAAAGGCGGTGTGTTCGGTACCGCAATTGTCAGCTGACGCCGTTCCAGGGCCAGCAGAGGCTTGGCGGTTTTTTCGTCAAGCTCGCAAACACCTGACTGTGCTTGCAGGTGGTGTTCAGGCGTCAGTGGTCCCACCAGATCGGCAAACATATTGTCGGGAGAGGCAGGCACCCATCCAGCAATGGGATGCAGGGCAAACGGAGACTGCATAACGGTGTCAAAAGCGGGGTTGTCGTGGGTTCGTTGCAAGTCATAGTCTTGGAGGCTCACCTCCAAATCGGATAATTTGAAGATGCCCAGAACACGACCCTGATGTTGTGGGGCGGTTAATTTATTCTTGGTCCCCACGGTGAATACCAGATTGTCCTTGGTAAGAACCTTGCGTACATGCGCCCGCACACCTTTTGACTTAAAGCTCAGCGGCCACGCAGGGTTGTCGGGTGGCATCCACACATATCTGAAAAAGACACGCTCCATATACACGCTCCATATAAATGAACGACCTCCATACAAAGGACGGATTTATGCGGCGTCACACAGGTTAAGGTCTCGGCCGATACTGTCCATAGCGGCCTGTTCGTTGCCTCGGAAAATCAGTATGGATAGGCTACGGTTCTGCGCCCGCTGGAGTTTCGTCTTGCTCAGATTGCGCATGCCCGGTTCTTCAATCAGTGCGATAGGGCGAATGTTCGTTCGGTTCTGATCTTTTGCCGCCATCTGGAGAAGCAGGGCCTCGTTCAGCTTATCATTTGATGTTGCGAAATAGAGCGCCCCAATGTTCGTAGCCTCTTTCTTGGGGCGGATGATCAGATCCGCCGGAAAATCGGATAATTGTTCATCGATCACCGTGTTTTCAACAAGGTCGGCAGTAGTGCCATACCGTTGTTTCAATACCTCCATGGCATCATCCCGAAAGGTCGAGCGTACCGTATCCTGCGTCAGAAATTCCAGGTCGCGCACGCGAATGAGGGCGGATAGAATGCGGAGCATGTTTGGCCCCAACCGGTCTGTATCAAAGACTGCGCTGCGGATTTCGTACCTATCAGGGTCCCGGAAGGCCCCGCCCAGCACGAGGATTTCTTGCAGTATTTGCGCCCGTTGGCCTTTATCGATGGGAACGCCCGATCCCTCAAGCTGTGCAAGATATTCCCCATCGTCCTCAAGCCGGAAACCATCACCGTCTTTCACAACATAGAACCCGATCGGGTCGCCGGAATGATCCAGGAACGGTGTACCGACAGCGTAACCGGCTGGCACCGGATTTACGGTGATCGTTGCACAAAACGCCTGGCAAAGATCGCGTTTCAGACCCTCTGCATCAATCATATCAGGGGACCCTTTTTATCGTGAACCCGGAAGAAGGTTTTAGCTGCCTCCCAAAATTCGTTTTTGGTCATCCATGCTTTGATTCGCC
>JACOMT010000049.1:8424-13780 GCA_014623385.1 Paracoccaceae bacterium | reverse complement strand
CAATCCCGCCCCGGTCACAATGTGCATGGGCGTGAAGCCCCGGGCGGGTTCCGTGATGTTCAAAGCGACTGACCACCGATGCGCCATCCTCAGCGCTGAGCATCAGGGTTGCCTGCCAGTTACCTTTGTTGGGATTGCATTTTGCCAGCAGAACATAATACCTGCCGGTGGTGTTGCAGATGGCCCCGCCAGAGCGCCACTCCCACCCGGCCCCAATGGGTGTTGTTTTGGGGAAAACCGGGGCATGTTTCGGCTTTATGTCACTATTTTTCCAGCCTGTGTCAGATTGGAGCATTTTGTTTGCTGTTATCAGATGCCGGATGCGCATATTCCAAGCCTGAGTTTATGGTTCGGGTTTATCCTGTATCATGTCCGTTCATCCTGTCATCCGTTTTTCCTTTATGGCGAAACGCGATTCCCGGATTGCTTAAAAAGTGCCGCTCCACCGTTCGGCGAACTGCTCGGCATAGCCGTGGTCGCACCCGGGTCCAACCCTGGTGCACCCCGTCACGGGGTTCCACGTGGCGTCTGTCTATTCGATGGCGGTGTGCTGAGCCATGGCATTGCCCTCCCTGACCTGCCGTCTGTGCACCCCCGCAGGCAGTCCGGTTGCAACGCGGCCCCGATCCGCCCGCAAGGGGGTCAGCGGGGCTAAAAATAGGGGCAAAAATGGCAAGGATTGGGCATTATTTGTGGCGTGCTACAGTTGACCTGCCACCTTGTACGGGCGGCTATGCGCAGGGCATGGTTGCTCGTATAGTGCACTGTCTGGCCGTCCGGGCTTGTTGATCTGTCCCACCGGAATCAGTCATTGCGGCAGCCGTTTGCAACTTGCAACGGGGGGGTGGGGATGTGGGGATTTGCCACGTGTCGGACCAATTAATGCAAATGGAACGGGGGTTGAACCGCCAAGACATGGGGGATGAGGCGTCTTGTTGCCTTACTGGCCATCCTGGTATTCCGGTTGCGGTGATTGGTTGTGTTTCGGCGGTTATAACGCCACTCACCGCCCCGCGTGGTGCCGTTACAGCATGGTATCCGGGAGTGCTGCCTTTTTGGACTCGACATAGGTCATCAGCGCGCCCGCCACATCCGGGTCCAGCGCCGGTTGCTGATAGGTGGCCAACAGATGCGCCACCCGTTCTGCCGCCAGGGTTTGGGTGTCGCGCGCGCCTTCTTCGTCCCAGGTTTCGAATGTTTTATAGTCAAACAGGTCTGATCGCCAAAACGCCGTTTGGAAATTTGCCTGGGTATGGGCACAACCCAGATAGTGCCCGCCCGGTCCGACCTCGGCAATGGCATCCATCGCCTGGGCATTGGTGTCGGCGGGTACCCCTTTGGCCATTTTATGCAGGATGCCCAATTGGTCTGCGTCCATCACAAATTTTTCAAAGGAAGACACCAGCCCACCCTCGAGCCAGCCGCAGGCGTGCAACATGAAATTCACACCGCCCAGCAGTGCCGCATTATGCGTATGCGCGGTTTCATACGCCGCCTGCGCATCGGGCAGTTTCGACGCGCACAGCCCCCCCCCCGAGCGGAACGGTAGCCCCAGACGACGCGCCAATTGACCGGCCCCATAAAGGGCTTGCGACGCCTCTGGCGTGCCAAAGGTCGGGGCACCGGAACTCATGTCAATCGAGGTGACAAAGGCCCCAAAGATCACCGGTGCACCGGGACGGACCAGTTGGGAATAGGCAATACCCGCCAGCGCCTCGGCCAGCACCTGGGTCAATGTCCCCGCCACTGACACCGGTGCCATCGCGCCGCCGACAATAAAGGGGGACACGATGCAGGCCTGGTTATTTTGTGCATAAACCTCGAGCGCGCCCATCATCACGTCGTCAAACGTCATGGGCGAGTTGATGTTGATCAACGAGGTCATCACCGTGTTTTGCTGGACAAATTCCTTGCCAAACAGAATCTCGCACATCTCGACACTGTCCCGGGCCCGGCTGGGGTCGGTCACCGACCCCATAAACGGTTTATCAGTGAGCGTCATATGCGCCATCAGCATGTCCAGGTGCCGCTTGTTGACCGGTACGTCCGTGGGTTCACAGACCGTCCCGCCCGAATGGTGAAGCCATTTGGACATATGGCCCAGCTTGATGAATTTACGGAAATCTTCTATTGTGGCATAGCGTCGGCCGCCCGCTGCGTCGCGCACAAATGGCGGTCCATAGACCGGTGCGCAGACTAGGGTGTCCCCGCCTATTTCAACCGATTTTGCCGGATTTCGGGCATGTTGTGTAAACCGTGCCGGTGCAGTTGAACATAACTGACGGGCTAAACCAGGAGGAATGCGGATGCGTTCACCCTCAATGAGGGCACCTGCGTCGCGCCATCGGTCTAAAGCGGTCGGGTTATTCACAAAATTCACGCCTATGTCCGCCAGAACGATTTCGGCATTGGTTTCAATGAGTTCCAGTGCTTCAGGCGTCAGCACGTCAAAATTCGGGATGTTTCGTTCGATATATTTCGCGGTTTCCAGCTGCAGGCCGGTGCGTTCCGCGCGCCGTGCCGTCCCACCGCCGCCCCGTGTCCGCCGCCCCGCCGTTGCCTGTGCCATTGTATCCCCCGCGTTTTCCGCTGTCATTCTTGCTTTAATCCCAGAGAGATTAGCACGCTGTAATGATCGGGTGCGGATGTATTACGGCACATTCGGTGGAAAAGCGACATTACCGCCCGGCCACGCCCTCTGACCCTGGCTTGATCCTGACCTGATCCTGGGATGCGAAACGGCTTATTATTCATATAGTTCGGCCTAACGTCAAGGGTATGTCAAGTGCCCCATGATCGGCTTTTTATTATCAGTTTTGTTTGGCGGTAAGGTCACGCAGCGCAGCGCGCGCAGATTACAGGAGCTGAACGTTTATTGCGAAATCCACTCCGTACCAGGGGTCACAAAAGACCTCTGCATAACTGGTGCATAACTGGAGGATTGCGAACAAAACCATCAACCCGGTATGCTCATGAGAGGCGTTCAGGGGTGGTTTGATGCACCTGTTTTTACGCGGTTCGCGTCGGACGCGGTTCGGATCGGTGCAGATGACGTTTTGACCAGGATTGACGCACTCATGGACGGTGGATTGGCGGTGGTGTTCGTCGACATGCAAGCGTGCGTTTGGGTGCTTTGGGGTCGGGCCTTATGGGTATGATCCGCTGGTCCGCTTCAACTGTCTGCTGCTCGGGCAGTGGCACCTCAAAGCTGGCGCGCGCCCTCAACTGCGGTTGGACTTCATGCTGTTTTGCGGTCTCGAGCTCTTTGCACCTGTGCCCGATGCGACGACCCATTGCCGGTTGCGCAACCTGCGATGATCTTCTGACCAGGGTTGCCGTGCGCCGCAAGACCAGGCCGAAGCGGAAGCCCCCGACGATCCGTCCCCAACGATCAAGGCGTGCATTTCAGTGCTGACACGCAAGCGTGGTGGGTCAAAAAAGGCCGGACGCGTACGCCGGACTACAAGATAAAAGCCAACGGCTTTGCCTGCCCGGACGAGGCCCGGACGAGGAACGTTTCATCGACAAGGTCCACAAAGGGCACCTGCGAAACACCACAGCTGCAAACCGGGCCGGGAGCCCCGGGTTTGATACCATGGTCAAAGGGGCGAACGCGCAGGCGGGTATTGGCCCGACAGGGCCTATGCCAGCAAGGCCAACCGGGATACCCTACGCGGTCGCCACCGTGACGGGATCATGCGAATGGCTGCTCGTCATCGACCCCTGCCCCCTGCGGGCTTCGGAAAAACGAGGGGGCAGGCTGAGCTCCAAACGCTGCTTGAGGGATTGCGCAATGCCTATGCCACGACGAAGCACCGCCCGATAGTTCGGGCTGGTCAAAACAAAACGATTAGGTGGTGATGGCGGCAATCGAACAAAACCTGCGGGGTGCCGCAAACAGGATCACCCTCAACCCACCAACACCGGCAATTGCCCCTAATCAACCCGGTGTCAGGCACAACCCATCTGCACTGACCATAACCTAACACCGCGTTGCTTGCGGACTCTGGCGGCCAGTGAACACATCCGGCCGCTCCCACATGGTTTCTGTTGCCTTTGCAGGGGTGCTTTGAAACGGCATTGCTTCCTCCCCGATACCCGCGGACCGCCCCCGGACCGGCATGAGGCGGACGGCATGAGGCGGAACAGGAAATGCACTGAACCCGGGCAGCCGGACAGGTTGCGTGAATATATGTGTCAAAAATATCGCATATTGGCGATGGTCCATGCTGAACGGCCTTGCAGGCGGTGAATAAGCTGGTACGGGCTCTGCCCCGTCGTGTTGTTCAGGAATACGATACCCGGCTTGTATCGTTCGGGGCCAGGTGCCGCAAACGCTTTCGCAACACGTCAGAACAGAAAACGCTTGAACACGCAGCAAAGCCAAGCAAAGCTGAAACCAATGGCGACGTCAATGTAAGGAATCCGGGGAAATGACCGCTACACGCCCGATATTGCTGATCCTGTTCCTGTTCCTCCTTGCGATGCCGTTCCTTTTGTTCGGATTCTTCTCGGTCAAGATACTGGAACCACGGCTCTTATCCGAATTTGAAACCCAAACCAGAACGGCGGCTGTCGGCGTGCAAAGACGGATTGACCGCGCTGTCGAGGCCTTTGGGGGGTTGCATGCCCTTCGGGATGTGGAACCGGTGCTGCACAACGCCCGGTTATCCGCGCCGGGGATGAGCTTTTTGGCCCTGACGGATTCGGACGGCACCATCCTTTATCGTTCAGCGGGGCGCTTGCCAGAATGCCCGCCTCGGATGTACGGACAGATCTCGGGGGGATCAAACAGACATTCGAGGCACTTACCGGCATTTCCCTGTCCGCCCCCGGAACGGTGGCACGACACGCCGACAGTGATCTATTTGTAAACGGCCTTCCAATTGGCGGTGATCACCGACAGCCGGTCGGGATGTTGTACGCAGGCGTCGATATCGGCATACTTGACGCACTAAAACGCGATATTTGGATAGATACCGGTGTGGTCGTGTTCGCAATCATTCTGCTGGCAGTGGAATTGCTGTTGCTGATGTTTGTGGTCTATCTCATACGTCCTGCCTGGGCCATTGATTTCCTGACCGCACGGCTTCAGGCTGGGGATTTGCGCTTTACCCTGCCGGGCCTCGGCGGCGGCGCGGCCCGGAGGCTCATCATAAGCATTGACAGGATCATCCGAACCGCAGCCGCGTCCTATAGATCAGGGTCCGGGGTGCAGCTCCCGGATAACATTGGCCCGCGTGAGCTGCGAATCCCGGCCGTCGCGCACATAAGGCTGCCACTGTTTCTGTTCTTTCTGTCCGAGGCAATCCTACGCCCCATGCTGCCGCAATTTCTTGGCGGTTTTGCCCCACCC
>JACOMT010000049.1:1181-8385 GCA_014623385.1 Paracoccaceae bacterium | reverse complement strand
TTTATCACTGGTCTGCTCATGGCGGGATTCATGGCCGCCGCGTTGTGTTCCGTCCTTGTCGGCTCTATCTTATCAGAACAGGCCGCAGGCCCCAAACGGGTATTCTTCTGGGGCGCGGTATGCGCCATCCTGGGTATGGGCGGCCATGTCTTTGCCGGGGACGTACTGTCGATGTTCCTGCTGCGGATGCTGACCGGGCTTGGATACGGGTTCGTCTACGCCGCGGCACAGGTGCATATTGCGCGAAACGTTGATCCGGTGCACCGGACCAGCGGGTTCTCGCTGTTCCTTGCCGTGGTCGTGGCGGCAGAGATTTGCGGACCAGCGGTCGGCGGCATAATGGCAGACCGGTTCGGGGAAAAACCGGTTCTCTTGACCGCGACCATGTTGATCGCCGGTTCTGCCTTCCTCAGCCTGGTGTTGCTGCCACGGTTCCCACCAGACATCCTGGACCCCTCTGCGGTACCGGATGCCACACCAACCCGCACCGGATCTCCCACCAGCCCAAAGAGTCACGGCGTTCGAGGACAGTGGACCATGATCGTGGCGCTGCTCACCAATCCACGGTTTTCCGTGACAACCGCCTGCTTTGCCATCCCGGCCAAGGTCTTACTAACTGGAGGGTTGTTTATGCTCGTGCCACTGACCGTCTTCGCAAATGGTGGAACAGTCACGGAAAGCGCACGGGTTCTGATGGGATACGGAATCGCCATATTGCTTCTGATCACGCTGCTTGCACGGCTCGCTGACATATGGAAGCGGTTCAGCATCTGGATCGCAACCGGCGGCATCGCGGCCGGTGCAGGGTTTGTTTTGCCCCATGCCTGGAACGTATTTGGCGGTGACGGCCTGACAGTTCTGTTCGTTGCTACACTGGTGTTCGGCTTCGGACAGACTCTTTCTATTCCGACCCAGATAAGTTTTGTGCTGCAAATCGCTGAAAAGCAGGTTGTGACCTGCGGCGCGGGGTCGGTATTGGGTGTGTTCCGTTTTCTCGAACGACTTGGTTCCTGCGCGGGCCCTATCATCGCGGGTGTTCTGCTTCTCGCTTGGCCACCGGACGTGGCATTGATGTGGATGGGCTTTGGCGCAATATTGCTGGCGGCACTCGGGTTGAGCTGGTTCATGGCCGTCGGTCAGTACGATGATGAGGAGGAGATCCGTGCTCTCTTTGTCCAGGCGTAACCTGCTGACCCGCAGTTTGGCGGTTGCGGCCCTTTGCCCCGTCCGTACCTTTGCCCAGCATGAAAAATCCGTGTTTATGGTGCTCTGGCGTGGCGAAACCGAGGTCGAAGCCGGGTTCAGGGCACATTTTGAAGAACGCGGTTTACCCGTGAATATAACGGTCCGCTCGCTTGACCGGGATATTGGACGGCTCCCGAGCATTATAGCGGAAATCAGTGAGGTCGACCCTGACATTGTCTATTCTTGGGGAACGTCCGTTACCCTTGGGCTCGCCGGTCGAGACCCTGACCTGATGGAAGGCCCCGATGATTTTCCGCCGCAGATACTTGATCGGCCGATTGTTTTCACAATGGTATCGCAACCGATAAAATCGCGCATTATCAAACGATTCGGACCGACCGGACGGAACGTAACCGGTGTCAGCCACTTGGTTCCATTAGAAGCACAGCTGGAGGCCATGCGTGCCTATATGCCCGTTGACAGGATCGCGGTGATATTCACGCCATCCGAACTCAACTCCGTGCTGGCGGTAGAAAAACTGACAGAAGCCGGACAGCACCTGAATATTCGGATTGATCAGTATCCGGTACCGCTCGACACGGCAGGCCAACCTGATCCCGCTTCCCTGCCGATCCTGGTTGCCTCTGTGGCCGCGTCTGGCCCCCAGTTCCTGTATCTTGGTCCGGACAGTTTCCTTGGCCAATACGCACAGGAAATAACCGACATTGCCAACTCGTACCGATTGCCATCCTTTGCGTCGGTTGAACATATGTTGTCGGCCTCTGACGCCCTGTACGGGCTTGTAGCCCCCTACCAGAAAGTGGGCCGATTCACCGCCACAAAGGCCGAACGTATCCTGTTCGATGACGCGGACCCTTCCGAGGTTCCCGTCGAGCTGCTGCCAGAGTTCTCTTATCGCATCCGGTCCGATGTCGCCCGTGAACTTGGGATATTCCCCAGACTGGCACTTCTCGATTACGCTGTAATTGTAGAACCATGACCACGCCCCATCGGGTGACCGGTGCCCCCCAGGCGACAGCCAAATCCAGGTTGGGCAACAGTTCTGTTTAAGGATGCGGGGTTTGCCTTAGCGGCAGACTGCTGGAGGCTTCCTGTGTGAAGCAGAACAGCGAATTTGACATCGACCGGCGATGCCCTTGGCCTGCGGTTGGTGTGCAATCCTGTTGGGCTCATGGGCAAGCGCGCTCCAGGGCCCGTGCTCTGGCTATCTGCCTTGCCGTTGAGGGGCACCACCCGTGTGCCCCATGTCCGGGAAGGTTGCAAAAACGCTTGGGGGCACAGGCCATGCCTGCCGTAAAACGCCAGAACCAATGCTCAATCGGTCCTAATCAGTCCAACGGGGAAAGTGGCGTACCAACAAGGACTTAGGGGGATCGCGTCGGGCCTGCGGGCAGGGCCGCATCCGGGTCTGCGGGTGCTCCCTAGTTGTCCCCCAAACCAAAGAGAGGGCGCGGCCACGACACCCGGTTACTATTTTTCCACCCGCGCCTGTACTGCTGTGCTGATGCGCATAGCCCGTCAGGACCGCCAAGCGGGCACAGCCCGTTCAACAGTCCGTTTTCCCGCGTGCCGGGTACCATGCAAGGCAGGCAGTTTGCGCGGTTTTTGTGATTGACGAGCTACGGAATAATGGCCGGTGCCCCGGCTATTTGATCATGAATTCGGCGCACCCGCAAAACCTGACCATTCCCCGGAACCGTCCCCCCTTGTACAGTCCGTATCTGATGTCGTTCTTGCGCGCCTGCACGGACGTGATTTGGGACAGCATGGAGGACATTACCGGACCCGCTTTGTCGGCATTGTCGCCGATATGACCGGGGCAAACTCGCAAAGATCGGATTCGAACACGACAAAATATATCGGGGAGCGATAACCATATTCTCTTGGAATATGTATTTGACCCGGGCTCAGCCGCCCGGGGGCGGATTGGAAAATCCCGGGGGGCTGTGATGGCAATGACCGCGATCATGCCGGGGCTGTTGATTTGGTGGGGTACAAAACCCGTTACAAAAGCGGTTTGCTATCGGTACCCGACAGCAATTTGCATCCAGATGTTCTGTGTCGGGTTTGCTATCCACAATCCGGGGACAAAGGCCCCCCTGTGTTTGACGATTTTCCGATGACCCGTAAATCGCCAGAGCTGGAACAGCCTGGCCAATCGACGGGTATCTTGTGATTGACTTGGCCGGGGCCAGGACCAAACAGCTTGATCTTTACGACATTAATGGCAATATCGTCCGTGCCTATGATCGGTCCGATTTCCCGCTTGCTTGGCCCTTTTTGTGCGCGTTGCGCAATCAAAAGGACGTTCCTATGAGCACTGGTACCTCGTGGTACCAGATATCACCAACACCGAACGCTGGCAGGGCAAACGAGATTTTGCTGATAACCTGCCAGAGTACACGGCGTTTTACATGGAATCGCGCAATCTCCAAAATGCGATGGTTCATGGTCAGAATACGGTTTCCACAGAATCCCCCCTAACAAAACGCAGCGGGAAAAGTAACCACTGACAGAACGAACAGGTTCGTTGGGAGCTCGTGTCCGATTGGATAGTCCGTAAATTCCCGACCCGGCGGATACACGCGGAATTCCACGCATTCCGGGGATTAGGTGTTGTGCTTCTGCATTGACCTTGCCGATTAAGCAGGCAGCTCTGCCAGAATGGCCTGTGCCGCCGCACGTGGATCGGGTGAGTTCCAGACCGGTCGACCGACCACAATATGATCTGCCCCGGCCGAAATTGCCGCACCCGGGGTTGCCACCCTTTTATGATCGCCGCTATCGGCTCCCGTCGGCCGGACTCCCGGTGTCACGATCAGTTTGCCCCAGGCATTTGACAACGCGCGGATCTGCGTAACCTCATGCGGTGAGGCGATGACGCCGTCAGCACCGGCATCGAAGGCTCGACCGGCCCGTTCAACCACCAGCGTGTTGATGGCCCCATCCCGGATCAGACCCGCGTCCAAATCGTCACGGTCCATGGATGTCAAAAAGGTGACGGCGAGAATTTTCACGTCCGATTCTTTAGCACCCTCTTTGGCTGCGCGCACTACATTCGGGTCCCCATGCACCGTCAGGAAATCCAGATCGAACCGGGCCAACCCGCGCACTGCCGTCTGGACCGTGGTATGGGTGTCAAAAAGTTTCAGGTCCAGAAAGATACGCTTGCCATGATCCTGTTTCAGCTCGTTCGCCAAGGCCAGGCCACCCCCTGTCAGCAGGCCCAGGCCAATTTTGTAAAACCCGACTGTATCCCCCAACCGGTCTGCCAGGTTCAAACCGGCAAGGGCATCGGGTAAGTCAATTGCAACGATCAAACGGTCGTCTGGCATCAATCGGTCCTTTCAATGAAACTAAAGTTCCCTATCGAACGTGTCCGATGCTGTCTATTCGAGGATATCTTTCAACGCATCAGACAAAACGTCCGTCGCACACCGCATGGGCTGACCTGTGGGCCAGTAATCCGGCAGGGCGCGTCTTTGCACAATCCCGCAGTCACCAACACGGTCCGGTGGGCATCCGGATTGGGCCCGGATTTGTGTAGTTTGCCAGGACAGGATGCACAACACTGGACGGTCACGGTTGAGCTATCCTTGTGGAGAACCACGGTGCCCCGGAGCTGTTGGTCGAATGTGTTTGTGTTCCTGAACGCTGACATTCGCGTCCTATGACGGGCATTCAGGTTTTGTCTTTTGCATCTTCATTGTTCGGGAAACTATTCGATTCGGAATATCTTGAGCAGGCTCATAATTCGCAGCTCTTATCTTGACTGGCGGAACAATGCTTCCCACATCCCGAATAAGGCTCATATCGGAACGTGCTGCAAAACGTGTCAGTAAAAGGCGGGTGTGACACCGGCCTGAGTGCTTGGAAAAGGAGGGCTAGATGGACTTGAACAAACTCACAGATCGTTCACGCGGATTCGTGCAAAATGCACAAAATATTGCGATTCGTGAAGGACATCAGCGTCTGACACCAGATCACCTGCTTAAATCAATGATGGATGATGATCAGGGCATAGCCAGCAACCTGCTTGCCCGTGCCGGTGGTAACCCCCGCCGTGTGAAAGAGATTGTGGATCAATCGGTTGCAAAAATTGCCAAAGTCAGCGGCGACGTCGGGCAAACCTATCTGGACCAGGGAACAGCCAGGGTTCTGGCTGAGGCGGAAAAAATCGCGGATAAAGCGGGCGATAAATTTGTCCCAGTTGAACGCATTCTGACCGCGCTGGCAATGGTCAAATCCTCGGCCAAGGACGCGTTGGACGCCGGTGGTGTCACCGCGCAAAAATTGAACGAGGCCATCAATGACATTCGCAAAGGCCGCACGGCTGATACAACCTCTGCTGAAGACGGATATGACGCGTTGCAGAAATACGCGCGCGATCTGACCGAGGCGGCACGCGAAGGCAAAATTGACCCGATCATCGGCCGGGATGAGGAGATTCGCAGGTCGATGCAGGTGCTAAGCCGCCGGACCAAAAACAACCCGGTTCTGATCGGGGAACCCGGTGTCGGGAAAACCGCCATTGCAGAAGGCATGGCGCTGCGCATTATCAATGGCGATGTGCCTGAAAGCCTGCGCGATAAAAAACTGCTCGCGCTGGACATGGGCGCGTTGATTGCCGGTGCGAAGTATCGTGGTGAATTCGAAGAGCGGTTAAAGGCGGTCTTGACCGAGGTGACCGAGGCCGCAGGCGAAATCATTCTCTTCATTGACGAGATGCACACCTTGGTTGGTGCAGGGAAATCCGATGGGGCCATGGATGCGGCCAACCTGATCAAGCCTGCCTTGGCCCGGGGAGAGTTGCACTGCGTCGGCGCAACCACTCTGGATGAATATCGCAAATATGTGGAAAAAGACGCTGCTTTGGCCCGCCGATTCCAGCCCTTGATGGTTCAGGAGCCGACCGTCGAAGACACCATTTCTATTCTGCGGGGCATTAAAGAAAAGTAGCCGCCACGTTGTCGCATCGCTATATCACCGACCGATTCCTGCCCGACAAAGCCATCGATCTAGTGGATGAGGCGGCTAGCCGTCTGCGAATGGAGGTGGATTCCAAGCCCGAAGAGCTGGATGCGCTGGATCGTCACATTCTGCAATTGCAGATTGAGGAAGAGGCGCTGAAACGCGAAGATGACGCCGCATCCCGGGACCGGTTGGAAACCTTGCAGAGGGACCTGTCGGATTTGCATGAACAGTCCGCCGAAATGACCGCCCAATGGCAGGCGGAACGGGACAAACTGGAAGGGGGGCGCGAGGTCAAGGAACAATTGGACAAGGCGCGCGCCAATATGGACATCGCCAAGCGCGAAGGCAACCTGGCCCGGGCTAGCGAGCTGGCTTATGGCATCATTCCCGGATTGGAAAGAAAACTCGCCGCTGCCGGGGAACGCGAGGCCAACGGTCTTATGGTTGAGGAAAAGGTCCGTCCCGAACAGATCGCCGAGGTGGTCGAGCGATGGACCGGTATTCCAACCTCCAAAATGCTGGAGGGCGAGCGAGAAAAGCTATTGCGGATGGAAGACGACCTGCACAAGCGGGTGATCGGCCAAAATGCTGCTGTTCGTGCCGTGTCAAATGCGGTGCGCCGTGCGCGCGCCGGTTTGAACGATGAAAATCGCCCACTGGGGTCGTTCCTGTTCCTGGGTCCCACCGGTGTCGGAAAAACCGAATTGACCAAGGCGGTTGCCAATTTCCTCTTTGACGATGACAGCGCGATGGTGCGCATCGACATGTCGGAATTCATGGAAAAACATGCGGTTGCCCGTCTAATCGGCGCGCCTCCGGGTTATGTCGGTTATGATGAGGGCGGCGTACTGACCGAGGCGGTGCGGCGGCGGCCGTATCAGGTCGTGCTGTTTGACGAGGTCGAAAAGGCACATCCGGATGTATTCAACGTGCTGTTGCAGGTATTGGATGATGGTGTGCTGACCGATGGTCAGGGACGCACGGTCGATTTTAAACAGACGTTGATCGTGCTAACCTCGAACCT
>JACOMT010000049.1:0-979 GCA_014623385.1 Paracoccaceae bacterium | reverse complement strand
CTGAAACGCGTGATCCAACGCGCGATGCAGGATCCCCTGGCCGAGATGCTGTTGGCGGGTGATGTAAAGGATGGTGAGCCCCTGGCCGTCCGTGCCGGGGCAGACGGCCTTATCATCGGTGACCGGCTTGCCAATTTCAACCAGACGCCGCCACAGGCCACAGTGGTTCACTAAACTCAAGTTGGAATAAAATACTAACCCCTAGCCTGTCCTATTGAGGGGCAGGCGGGGCTGTATGAGGGGTCTTGGGGGGCTCTTTTGACGATTTGAGAGGACTTGCTGTGATGTGATCAAGTGTTTTCGAGATGTCGCAAATCATTACAATACCGACATGGTTTGCGCGAAGAATGCCCCTCCTTTGCTTGCTTGTGGCCTTGTTGCACAAATCGGATGACGGGTGGGATTTTCCCCTTTACCGAGCGGGTTTGTTCCGCAGAACCGGCACGGCGTGGTAATCGGACACGGTACCCCGACCATCAGGGTTCCATACCAAAGGGCATCGTCCCGGCGGTTTCATATGGGGCGCGTCCCGGTTTCGACGCCACGCCACGGTGCTGGTCTCGGCCCTATGTTTGCGCCATAGGGTGCAGCTGGGGGTATTGCGCGGCCTTGACCGCACCGTTTCGGGCGACAGCCCCGGGCATCTACTAACCTCCACGGTTCATGCGGTCCCGTGTGGCAGGATGATATCACTGGCACCTCGTGCCTTTTGGGGTGTCTTTGGATGTGATTAAGTACTGTCGTCGTCGCCTCAACTGATACCCCGATCCCGGTGGGCATCGGCTTGGCGATTTGTGCAAGTCCCGTGCACCGTGACCATCGCCGGAAAACCGGTCCAAACGCCCGCAACATTTCCCGATTCCGGGCGTTTCGGGGAGTGGTATCATGGGCATTGTGCAAATCCCTGTCACACCCGGATTCCTGACCTCCGACGGCCTGCACCTCCGGGAACGCATCATTAAGACCTCTGCATAATTTG
>JACOMT010000048.1 GCA_014623385.1 Paracoccaceae bacterium | reverse complement strand
AGATGAACCGCGTGCTGCTGATCGCGATTCTGCTGCGCTTCATGGACAGCTTCATGATCTATACTGAGCCCTTCGTTGTGACCGGGGGCGGACCCGGCAACTCCACCACCTTCTTCTCCATCGACCTGGTGAAGATGGCGATCGGACAGTTCGATCTGGGACCGGCGGCGGCTTTTTCGCTGATCTACTTTCTGATTATCCTGCTGTTATCCTGGGTGTTCTATACCGTCATGACCAACGTCGGCGTGGAACTGCCGCGCCGGGAGAAAGAGTCGTGAATAAATCCAGCGGCTTCCGCGTCACGCGTTCCGGCGCGATCATGGTTGCCTATCTGCTGTTCCTGACCCTGCCGCTCTATTGGCTCTTGAACATGAGCCTGAAGTCAAACGAAGAAATTCTGTCGGCCTTTACGCTCTTCCCGGCGGATCCGACCTTGGCCAACTACCGGGTGATCTTCACCGATCCCTCCTGGTACCGGGGCTACATCAACTCCATCGTTTATGTGGCGATGAATACGGCGATCTCGGTCACCGTGGCTCTGCCGGCGGCCTATGCCTTCTCGCGTTATCGCTTCCTGGGCGACAAGCATCTCTTCTTCTGGCTTCTGACCAACCGCATGGCGCCGGCGGCGGTCTTCGCCCTGCCCTTCTTCCAGCTCTATTCTTCGATCGGACTCTTCGACACGCATCTGGCTGTCGCCCTGGCACACTGCCTCTTCAACGTACCGCTGGCGGTCTGGATCCTTGAGGGCTTCATGTCCGGCGTTCCCAAGGAGATCGACGAGACCGCCTACATCGACGGCTATTCCTGGCCGCGATTCTTCGTGCGGATCTTCATGCCCCTGATCGCCAGCGGCATCGGCGTCGCCGCATTCTTCTGCTTCATGTTTTCTTGGGTGGAGTTGCTGCTGGCCCGCACCTTGACCAGCGTCAACGCCAAACCGATTGCCGCCACCATGACGCGCACGGTCTCCGCCTCCGGGTTGGATTGGGGGGTACTGGCCGCGGCTGGCGTGCTGACCGTCATTCCCGGCGCCCTGGTGATCTGGTTCGTGCGCAACTACATCGCCAAGGGCTTCGCCCTGGGGCGCGTCTAGAGGGGCCGCAGCGATGAACGACGGCAGCTTGAACCTCGACTGGATGGCCTGGACCTGGCCAACTGCGGTCTTCTTTCTGACGATCTTCGTTATCCTGGCGATCATGACGCTCTGGGCAGCCTTGGCCCCACAGCCTCCGCGCGTGGGCATCCTGCGCTTTGCCACCACCCCCGGCGACCGGCTCTTCGTATCCTTGCTGGGGGCCGCCTTCATCTGCCTTGCCTGGCTGGCGGCCTTCGGCCCGCCGCTGTGGGGCGGGCTTGCCGTGTCACTCGTCTATGCCGCAGCGGTCTTCCGCTGGGTGTAACGGTTGAACCCGCAGCGGCGCCTGCCGGGCGGGACCTGTTGAGGTTTGTATCCTAGAGGATCCGGAAGGAGAACCAGAGAATGATAAGACTTCGCGCGCTGGCGACGGCTTCGGCGGTTGCGCTGCTGGCCGGTTTTGCCGGCCCGGCCGCGGCCGATATGGAGGCTGCCAGGAAGTGGGTTGACGGCGAGTTCCAGCCCTCGACCCTCTCCAGGGAAGATCAGATGCAGGAGATGCAGTGGTTCATCGAGGCCGCCGAACCCTTCAAGGGCATGGAGATCAACGTCGTCTCTGAGACCATTACCACCCATGAGTACGAGGCCAAGACCCTGGCCAGGGCCTTTACCGAGATCACCGGTATCAAGGTCAACCACGACCTGATCGGTGAGGGCGACGTGGTCGAGAAGTTGCAGACCCAAATGCAATCCGGCCGCAACATCTACGATGCCTACATCAACGATTCCGATCTGATCGGCACCCATTTCCGTTATCGGCAGATCGTGCCGCTGTCGGATTGGATGGACGGAGAGGGCAAGGACGTCACCAATCCCTATCTGGAGATCGACGACTTCATCGGCATCTCCTTCACCACCGGTCCGGACGGCAAGATCTACCAGCTGCCCGACCAGCAGTTCGCGAACCTCTATTGGTTCCGCTACGACTGGTTTAACGATCCGGACATAAAGGCCAAGTTCGAGGCCAAGTACGGCTACGACCTGGGTGTTCCGGTCAACTGGTCGGCCTATGAGGACATCGCCGAATTCTTTACCGAAGACGTGAAAGAGGTCGATGGGGTGGCGATTTACGGCCACATGGACTATGGCAAGCGCGCCCCTGACCTGGGCTGGCGCATGACGGATGCCTGGCTGTCGATGGCGGGTGCCGGATCGGTTGGTGAACCGAACGGGGTGCCGGTGGACGAATGGGGCATCCGGATGGAGGCGGGCACCTGCAACCCGGTGGGTGCCAGCGTTTCGCGCGGCGGGGCGGCCAACGGCCCGGCAGCGGTTTACGCGATCCGCAAATGGGATGAATGGCTGCGCAAATACGCGCCTCCCGGGGCGGCATCCTATGACTTTTATCAGTCGCTGCCAGCCCTGAGCCAGGGCAACGTGGCCCAGCAAATCTTTTGGTACACGGCCTTTACCGCCGACATGGTGAAACCGCGGTCCGAAGGCAACAACACGGTTGATGCCGATGGCAACCCGCTGTGGCGGATGGCACCCAGCCCGCATGGCCCCTATTGGGAAGAGGGGCAAAAGGTTGGCTATCAGGATGTGGGGTCCTGGACGTTCCTGAAATCGACCCCGCCGGATCGGGCGCAGGCGGCGTGGCTGTACGCGCAGTTTGTCACATCGAAAACAGTTGATGTGAAAAAATCGCATGTCGGCCTGACGTTCACCCGCGACAGCACGGTCAACCATGACAGCTTTTCCGAACGTGCGCCGAAATTGGGCGGTCTGGTTGAATTCTACCGCTCGCCGGACAGGGTTGCATGGTCGCCAACCGGCATCAACGTGCCGGACTATCCGAAACTGGCCCAGATCTGGTGGCAGCAGATCGGTGACGTGAACTCGGGTGCCTTTACCCCGCAGGAAGCGATGGACCGCCTGGCCGAAGAAATGGACATCACCATGGCCCGGATGCAGGCCGCGGATGAAGGGGCCGGCGTCTATGGCGGTTGTGGCCCGCGTCTGAATGAACCGCGCGATCCCGAATACTGGCTGTCGAAGCCGGGTTCGCCCAAGGCCAAACTGGACAACGAAAAGCCGCAAGGCCAGACCGTCAACTATGACGCGCTGGTTGCACGCTGGCAGTCCCCGTAAACCGGATCCAATCGGCGCGCCGTGCTGGCACTGGCACGGCGCGCCTGCCTGCCCCGGATGGGGGCACCGGTGAACCAAGGAAGCAGCCGGATGATCGAATTACGGGATGTGGTCAAGCGCGTTGGCACGATCACCCATATCAAACCCACAAGCCTGACCCTGAACAAAGGCCACTTTAACGTCCTGCTGGGGGCTACCGGCGCTGGCAAAACCTCGCTGATCAAGTTGATGGCCGGTTTGGACCCGATGGCGGGCGGTCAAATCCTGATGGATGGCCGGGACGTCACCGGGCTGACCCCGCAACAGCGGCAAATCAGCCTGGTACACCAGTTTTTTGTCAACTATCCGCACATGTCGGTTTTTGAAAACATCGCCTCGCCGTTGCGGGTTGCGGGCCTTGCCGAGCCTGACATTCAGGGCCGGGTCGAGGATGTCGCCGATCTGTTGCAATTGCGGCCCATGCTGTACCGGCGTCCGCAAGAGCTGTCTGGTGGCCAGCAACAACGCACCGCATTGGCACGTGCGATTGCCAAAGACAGCCGCGCGGTGTTTCTGGATGAGCCACTGGCCAATCTGGACTACAAACTGCGCGAGGAGCTGCGCGAACAATTGCCCGATCTGTTCGCCGGACGGGGTGCCGTGGTGGTCTATGCCACATCCGAACCCGAAGAGGCGCTGCTGCTTGGCGGGTACACGGTGCTGATGCAGGATGGTCATGTGACCCAATCCGGACCCACTGCCGGGATTTACCGCAACCCCGCGAACCTGTGCGCCGCACGCGTGTTTTCCGATCCCCCGATCAACGCCGCCCCGATGACCAAAACGGGCAGCACCGCGTCGATTGGCGCGGTCGCCCGATGGCCTTTGACAGGTGCCGCGGCGGCTTTGCCTGACGGGGTCTATACCGTGGCCGTGCGCCCGCATCGCGTAACCCCCGTCCGGGCCACGCCGCGCGATGTTGAATTGCGCGGCGTGGTCATGGTGACCGAATTGTCCGGTTCGGATTCCAGCGCCCATTTTTCGATGTGTGATATCGATTGGGTGTCGCTGGCCGCGGGCGTCCACCCCTATCAGGTGGGCGAGGATCACGTGTTCTACATGGATCCCGTACATTGCCGGTATTTCGGCACCAATGGCGAACGGGTGGCCTGAGATGGCCCGCGTTACACTGGAAAAATTGCGCCACAGCTATGTGCCGTCCCCGTCCGGCCCTGCGGATTACGCGTTGAAGGAAATTGACGTTACCTGGCGGGACGGGGGGGCATATGCGCTTTTGGGTCCTTCGGGCTGTGGCAAATCCACCTTGCTGAACATTATTTCCGGATTGCTGACCCCGTCGGACGGCCGGGTGCTGTTTGACGACAGGGATGTCACGCCCCTGCCCCCGGATCAGCGCAACATCGCGCAGGTGTTCCAGTTTCCGGTCATTTACGACACGATGACGGTGCGCCAGAATCTGGCCTTTCCCTTGAAAAACAGAGGCGTTGATGCCGCGACGATCAACCGCCGGGTCGCCGAAATCGCCGGGATGCTGGACATCACGGAAATGCTGGGCACACGTGCGGCACATCTGGGGCCGGACCACAAACAAAAGATCTCCATGGGCCGGGGATTGGTGCGCAATGACGTCAATGTGGTAATGTTTGACGAGCCGCTGACGGTCATCGACCCGCATCTGAAATGGAAACTGCGGTCCAAGCTGAAAGAGCTGCATCAACGGGTGCAGGCGACGATGATCTATGTCACCCACGACCAGACCGAGGCGCTGACCTTTGCCGACGAGGTCGTGGTGATGCAGGACGGTGTGGTTGTCCAGATCGGGACGCCTGTGGCGCTGTTTGAACGGCCGCAACATACGTTTGTCGGTCATTTTATCGGGTCGCCGGGCATGAATGTTCTGCCATGCGAACCGCAAGGCGGACATGCCCTGTTTGAAGGCCATGCCGTGACGCTTGAAGGACCCGTGACCGGCAGCGGTGGCGACGTGAAACTGGGCATTCGCCCCGAATACATAGCACTGACCGATACCGGGGTGCCGGCAACGGTGACCAGGGTTGCCGATGTCGGACGGCATTTCGTGATCGACGCGCTGGTCGGGTCAACCAGGGTCAAGGCCGTGATCGGGCAAGACGCGCCCGAACCCGGTACATCGGTGCATCTGGGCTTTGACCCGCAACATACGCGGGTCTACCGCGACGGATGGCTGGCAACGGCGGTGCGCGCATGAGAACGGTCAACCAAAAGGCATGGTTGCTTGTCCTGCCGGTGCTGTGCCTGGTGGCGTTCAACGCATTGGTGCCGATGATGACGGTGGTCAACTATTCGGTCCAGGAAACCTTTGGCAACAACAGGTTTTTCTGGCAGGGCCTGGACTGGTTTGAACAGATTTTGCGGTCTGACCGGTTTCACGCCGCGCTGGGTCGCCAATTTCTGTTTACCGGCATCATCCTGGCGATCGAGGTGCCGCTGGGTATCATCATCGCCCTGTCGATGCCGCGCAAAGGCTTTTGGGTGCCGGTCTGTCTGGTCCTGATGGCCTTGCCCATGCTGATCCCGTGGAACGTGGTCGGGGCGATGTGGAACATTTTTGCACTGCCCAAAATCGGTATGCTGGGCTATTTCATGAATGATGTGCTGGGCATTGCCTATGACATGACGCAGGACCCGTTGGCGGCCTGGATCACGATTATCGTCATGGATGTATGGCACTGGACGTCATTGGTTGTGCTGTTGTGCTATGCCGGGCTGGTATCGATCCCGGATGCCTATTATCAGGCGGCCAGGATTGATGGCGCGTCAAACCGGGCTGTGTTCCGGTATATCCAGCTGCCCAAAATGAAAACGGTGCTGACCATCGCGATCCTGCTGCGATTTATGGACAGCTTTAACATCTACACCGAACCCTTTGTTCTGACCGGCGGCGGCCCGGGCAATTCAACGACGTTGCTGTCCATTGACCTGGTGAAAATCGCCCTGGGTCAGTTCGATCTGGGACCGGCGGCGGCAATGAGCCTGATCTATTTCTCGATCACCCTGCTGGTCAGCTGGGTATTCTATGTGGTGATGACAAAGGACGACCAGAGATGAAACCGCGCGCGCTGATCCCGGTCATCTATATTCTCTTCCTGATGCTGCCGATCTATTGGCTGGTGTCGATGAGCTTCAAGACGACAAATGAAATTCTGGCGGGCTTTTCGCTGTTTCCCCGGACGTTTACAGTTGACAGCTACGTCACCATCCTGACCGATCCGACCTGGTATTGGGGCTATATCAATTCGATCATCTATGTGTCCCTGAACACGGTGATTTCGATCATCGTCGCCCTGCCTGCGGCCTATGCGTTTTCGCGGTACCGGTTTCTGGGTGACAAACAACTGTTCTTTTGGCTGTTGACCAACCGGATGGCACCGGCGGCTGTTTTTGCCCTGCCGTTCTTTCAGCTGTATTCCTCGATCCGGCTGTTCGATACGCATCTGGCGGTCGCCCTGGCCCACACGCTGTTCAACGTGCCCCTGGCCGTCTGGATTTTAGAGGGCTTCATGCGCGGAATTCCAAGGGAGCTCGACGAAACGGCCTATGTCGATGGCTATTCCTTTCCGCGGTTTTTCATAAAGATCTTTTTGCCGAACATCACTGCCGGCGTCGGGGTTGCTGCATTCTTCTGCTTCATGTTTTCCTGGGTGGAAATGCTGTTGGCCAAAACCCTGACCGCGGTAGAGGCGAAACCGATTGCCGCGGTGATGACACGAACCGCGTCCAGCGCCGGGTATGAGCTCGGCCTGCTGGCGGCGGCGGGAACGTTGACCATTATTCCGGGTGCCTTTGTGATCTGGTGGGTCCGCAATTACATCGCGCGCGGCTTTGCGCTGGGGAGGGTCTGATATGCGCCGGGTATTGCTGTTTTTGTTGCTGCCATCATCGGTGCGGGCGCAGGCACAGGCCGGATGGGGCAATGGTACCCCGCCCGGGGAAACAGGTTTTTCCTGGACCGATCCGTTATGGCCGGACTTGTGGATGGCCTGGACCCCTGCGACATTTGCTGTCTTTGCCGGTATTTTCAGCATGATCGCCGTTATCGGTGTTTTGGAAGGGCTGTGGTTTCACGACGGGCTGGAACGGCGTGGTATTCTGGGTCTGACCACCACGCTGGGCGACCGTCTGTTCATTACACTTTTGGGCGCTGTTTTCATTTTTCTGGCCTGGCTGGGATTTGCCGGACAACCGGTCTGGATTCCGTTGATCCTGGCCGCGACCTGGGGTTTGTTCGTCTTTTGGCAGGTCTAGACCTGCCCGCTATTGCCCCCGCGTCGTTGTCCTGGCTCGTTGTCCCCGCGTCGTTGTCTGAGGTCGTTGCAACCGGCGGGGCGTCACCATGAAAACGACAACGACAATGGCAACGACGGCTGCCCCGCAAACATCCGCAGTCACCATGACTTAGCTGCGCGGATAGGCGGGCGCGGGCGGTCTATCAGAAATCGCCCGAGGGCGTGACAGCGAATCTGGCAAGTTGTTGACGCGGGATGCTGGTGGTATAAAATAGTTGTTGACGCGGGATGCTGGTGGCATAAAATAGTTGTTGACGCGGGATGCTGGTGGCATAAACTGATCATAACCTGACAGGGAGGGCGAAACGATGGGTAGTGCAAACCATAAGGGTGCTGAAGGTCTTCCAAAGAGTGCGGGCACGCCGCAACCTGACGGTAGTCCGATTTTGAACAGTTGGGACAGCAACCTTCTTTCGAATTGGACCACCAAGACCACCAATCCGCTTAGGTGGTTTGGGAAACATATTAAAAGTATCGCAGCGCTGTCCGATGGTGGCTTCGTGATCACGTGGGACAGTGGTGTTCTTGAAAAGGGAAGGCCCGAACGCTTCGCCTACTATTCCGATGATATCTTCGCCCAGCGGTACGACAAGGATGGCAACGCGGTGGGCGGCGAGTTCCTGGTCAATACCCATCTCAAGGATCAACAGCGTTCTCCCTCGGTGGCGGCACTGTCCGATGGCGGCTTTGTCATCACCTGGCATTCCTATGGCCAGGACCACCAGGACGATGACCTTTTAAAGCCTGGTACCCTTAGCAGCATCTTCAGCTCGGATAGCGGCATCTACGGCCAGCGCTATGACGCGCAGGGCAACGCGGTGGGCGGCGAGTTCCTGGTCAATACCTATATCAAGGGTGGCCAGACGAACCCCTCGGTCACCGGGCTGGCCGATGGCGGCTTTGTCGTCACCTGGAGTGATTACGGCTATACTCTGAGCACTCCAAATACCCTCGGGACTAGTTCTTGGAGAGTATACAGGCCGGGCGGGAAATGGAGTGACGTCTACGCCCAGCTCTATGACGCGCAGGGCAACGCAGTGGGCGAAGAGTTCCAAGTCAACGCCTCGGACGACGGGAATCTCTATGGGGGGAAACCCTTGACGGTGGCACTGTCCGATGGCGGCTTTGCCATCATATTTGACACCCAAGGTTCATATGACGCCAACGTTCAGCTCTATGACGCGCAGGGCAACGCAGTGGGCGAAGAGTTCATGGTCACCTCCAAATTGTATCACACGGGGAAGGGCGCGGGGAAGAGTTCGTGGGCGGATGATTTCGCGGTGGCGGCGCTGTCCGATGGCGGCTTTGTCGTCACGTGGACAAAATGGTGCACTGAATATGAGGTTAATAAACCGGGCTTCAGAGAGGATATAAGTAAAGATTTCACTGAAATCCATGCCAAGCAATTTGATGCGCAGGGCAACGCAGTGGGCGAAGAGTTCATGGTCACCAACTATAACGAGGGGGATAATTGGGGTTATCCGCAAAGAAGCTCGGTGGTGGCGCTGTCCGATGGCAGCTTTGTCGTCACGTGGATTGTATATTCACAGATCATGGGGCAGCGCTATGACGCGAATAACAATCCTGTGGGCCGCGAGTTCGAGATCAACACGGGAAAAGACGGGGAATTAATCATAAGATCGGGGAGTCCCCTGGCAATAGGGTTGACCGATGGCGGTTTTGCGGTCGCGTATGATCTAGATCACAGAAATACTACCGATGGTGATAGTCTCGCTGATATCGCCATCCAGCGCTTTGACGTGCCGGACCCGACCGCGCCGGACCCTGCTGTGCCGACACCGGCACCAGATCTCCCTGCTGTGCCGACACCGGCACCAGATCTCCCTGCTGTGCCGACACCGGCACCAAAGCCAGAGCCAGCACCAACACCGGACCCTGTGTCGACAACGGCACCAAAGCCAGAGCCAGCACCAAAGCCAGCACCAAAGCCAGAGCCAGCACCGGAACCAGAGCGAGCACCGCAATCAGGGCTTCCTAATACAGGTACGCCACAACCTGACGGAGCCAGCACCGGAACCAGAGCGAGCACCGCAATCAGGGCTTCCTAATACAGGTACGCCACAACCTGACGGTGGTTATATTTGGAAAAAAGTGCCGGGGATCGCTTCGAGCTTTAGTAACGAAATCACAGTGCTGTCCGATGGTGGCTTTGTCGTCACGTGGGTCTCTAACAAGGTCTATAACAATCATTCTACCAGCTTCCGGCATATCTACGGCCAGCGGTACGACGCGGATGGCAATATGATGGGGGACGAGTTCCGCGTCAGCGCCCATCTGAAGGAGGAGTGGGATCCTTCGATCACAGCACTGTCCGATGGCGGCTTTGTCGTCACTTGGGAGTCCGACGACCCGGACGCCCGGTACAGTTCCAGCGATAGCGTCTTTGGCCAGCGCTATGACGCCCAGGGCAAAGCGGTGGGCAACGAGTTCCAGGTCAACACCTATAGCAAGGGGAATCAGCGTGATTCCTCGGTGGTGGCACTGTCCGATGGCGGCTTTGTGGTTACGTGGAGGTCCCACGACCAGGACGGGAGCGGTACCGGCATCTTTGGCCAGCGCTATGACGCCCAGGGCAAAGCGGTGGGCGGCGAGTTCCAGGTCAACACCTATAGCAATGGTAATCAGCTAACCGCCTCGGCGGTGGCGCTGTCCGATGGCGGCTATGTCGTCGTATGGGATTCCCGTGAAATTACCGGCCAGCGCTATGACGCGCAAGGCAAAGCGGTGGGCAGCGAGTTCCAGGTCAACACCTATACGGTGAGGGCAGTGGAGAACCCCTCGGTGGCGGCGCTGTCCGATGGCGGCTATGTCGTCGCATGGAACAACATAAAATATACTGTGGATGGCGAGCAGAACCGCGTGCGGAACTATGACATTTATGCCAGGCGCTATGATGCGCAGGGCAACGCGGTGGGCGGCGATTTCAAGGTCAACACCCCTACCCCTGAGGGGAAAAAGGCACGGGCCTCGGTCACGGCACTGTCCGATGGCGGCTTTGTCGTCACGTGGCATTTTAAAAGTGACGCTATATTAGGGCAGCGTTATGACGCGCAGGGCAACGCGGTAGGCCGCGAGTTCAAGATCGACACGGGACACGAAGGAGCAGCTTATGTGCTAGCATACTCAGTGGCGGCGCTGTCCGATGGCGGCTTTGTGGTCTCGTTTAACGACTCCAGGGCGCACATCGTCGTCCAGCGCTTTGACGTGCCGGACCCGACCTCGCCGGACCCTGTGTCGACACCGGCACTAAAGCCGACAACGGCACCAGAGCCAGCACCAACACCGGACCCTGTGTCGACACCGGCACCAAAGCCAGAGCCAGCACCAACACCGGACCCTGTGTCGACACCGGCACTAAAGCCAGCACCAGCACCAAAGCCAGCACCGGAACCAGAGCGAGCACCGCAATCAGGGCTTCCTAATACAGGTACGCCACAACCTGACGGTGGTTATAT
>JACOMT010000047.1:23531-26640 GCA_014623385.1 Paracoccaceae bacterium | reverse complement strand
CTCATGCGGCGGGCTCATGCCGGGTTGGCTGATGCGGGCATGCAGGCGTTTCCAACCGGGGGAGTTATAGCCATCTGCCCGGGTTGCCGCCTCTTGCAGCCGGGAATCGTGCAGCACCGCCCTGTAGCCACCGCCATAAAGGCCCGGCGGGGTCAGCACCTCGACATGGTCAGCGGGCAGTTCATCAATAAAGCGCGAGGGCATGACCGAGTGCCATTTGCCAAAAATCTGCCGGTTGCCAACAAACGAAATGGTTAGCACCTCTTCGGCCCGGGTGATGCCCACATAGGCCAGGCGCCGTTCTTCTTCGAGGCCCTTGATTCCGTTTTCATCCACGCTGCGTTGCGATGGAAACAGCCCGTCCTCCCATCCCGGCAAAAACACAACCGGGAATTCCAGGCCCTTGGCAGCATGCAGGGTCATAATACTGACCTTGGATTCGGCCTCTTGATTTTCATTGTCCATAATCAGCGCGACATGTTCGAGAAAGCCTTGCAGGTTTTCAAAATCGTCCAGTGCCCTGACCAGTTCCTTAAGGTTTTCCAGCCGCCCCGGCGCATCGGGCGTTTTGTCGTTTTGCCACATCGCGGTGTAGCCGCTTTCATCCAGAATAATCCGGGCCAGTTCCACATGGCTGATTCCACATGGCTGACCTGGGGGAGGGCCGAATCGCCGTTCGGGGACTGCGCCGTCGTCAATCACACTGTCATCGGCTATTTCAACCACCGGGCCGCGTATCATCCCGTTCCAGCGGAGGATTTCGGCCACGAGTTTTTCAAGCGCTTTGCCGCCTTTGCCCTTGATCAGCCCGCCCTGGACCGCCAAGCGCGCCCCTTCCAGCAAGGACACCCCGTTGGACCGCGCGGTGTTCCGGATCGTTTGTCTGGCCCTGTCGCCAAGGGCGCGTTTCGGTGTGTTCATAATCCGCTCGAACGCCAGGTCGTCATCCGAGCTGGTCGCGATGCGGAAATAGGCCATCGCATCGCGGATCTCCATCCGTTCGTAAAACCGGGGGCCGCCGATGACCCTGTATGGCAAACCGATAGTCAAAAACCGATCCTCGAACGCGCGCATCTGGTGCGAGGTGCGCACGAGGATTGCGATTTCGTTCGCGCTAAAATGATTGAATGCTGGTTCAAGTGCTTTCCCGGCTTCAGCGTAGCGTTTCAAACGCCACAAAAGATCACGGGATTTCTGGTTGGGGGCGGGAATTTTTTGCGCGATCAGGCAACTTTCCAGTTGCTTCCAGTTTGTTATTCTATCCAAGGTGCCGCTATTTGCAAGGCGTTGAAACGCTTGCATCATGTCCTGTGATCCTGGGTTATGCCGTCGGGCTGCCAAGGCAGACGAACCGTCGATAAGTGCCTCGATGTCCTCGCCAATCCAGCGTGCTTCTTCCTCGCCGTCCCAATGACCAATAAGCCGCAGCTGTTCGCCAACCGTTTCTTTGGTCCACAGCGCCTTGCCCAGCCGCCCCTGATTGGCCCGGATAAGCCCCGAGGCGGCGGCGAGGATATGGGGGGTTGAGCGGTAGTTCTGTTCCAGCCGGACCACACGGGCACCGGGAAAATCCTGTTCAAATCGCAGAATATTGCCTACCTCGGCCCCACGCCAGCCATAGATCGCCTGATCATCGTCGCCGACGCAGCAGATGTTCTTGTGCCCTGCGGCCAGCAGGCGCAGCAACATATACTGGGCCACATTGGTGTCCTGATATTCATCGACCAGGATATAGCGAAACCAGCCCTGATACAGGGCCAGCACATCCGCATGCTTTTGGAAAATAGTCACCATATGCAACAGAAGATCGCCGAAATCGACCGCATTCAGTGCTTTCAGGCGGGCCTGATACTGTGCGTAGAGCTCTACCCCCCGGTTGTCGAACACGCCCGCATCCGCCGTTGGCACCTTGTCGGGCCTGCTGGCCCGGTTCTTCCAACGGTCGATGACCCCGGCCAACAGCCGTTCGGGCCAGCGTTTGGCATCGATATTGGCGGCCTGGATCAGCTGTTTCAGCAGGCGGTGCTGATCATCCGTGTCCAGAATGGTAAAGTTGGAATTGAGCCCCGCTAATTCGGCATGTCGCCGCAGCAGCTTCACACAGACGGAATGGAAGGTACCCATCCATTGCATACCCTTTTGAAGGTTCACCGGGTATTGTTCTATTCTGTGCTTCATTTCGTTCGCGGCTTTATTCGTGAATGTCACCGCGAGGATTTGATCTGATCGAACTGCCCGGTTTTGCAGGAGCTCCGCGATCCTTGAGATAAGCACACGGGTCTTGCCCGTACCGGCACCTGCCAAGACCAAAACCGGGCCGTCCAGTGATTGCACTGCCTCGCGTTGGCGGTTATTCAACCAACAAAGCCAGGGCGTTTGCGCGCCCATGCGGTCAGAATTGCTCATGTCGGCCAGTCTAGTGCATGAGCCCGGTCAGG
The DNA here is from genome assembly GCA_014623385.1 of Paracoccaceae bacterium. Taxonomy (GTDB): domain Bacteria; phylum Pseudomonadota; class Alphaproteobacteria; order Rhodobacterales; family Rhodobacteraceae; genus JACOMT01. The sequence continues at coordinate 24,202 of JACOMT010000047.1, read as the reverse complement.
AAAAGATGTGTGCGCCAATTGTTCCGTGCGGCGTTCCGCAAGCGGGCACCATCGCAACACTAAAATCCCTGGCACATAAACCCCGGTGTGGACAACCCTGGTTAACAAGCCAGGTGGACGGGCTGGCAGGTGAGCACGACCGGGCAGCAAGGCCCATTCGGGCCGCTTGCTTGTCACGGGCGACCCGGCCCTGGAATACATGAACTTATCGGGACACATGAAGGGCCGGTCCCGGACGGACACAATCAAAACAGACCGGACACGGCATTCGGTGCCGCGTTTTTTACACCTTGAGACCTCTGCATGATTGGAGGATTGGGCACAAACCATCAACCTGGTGTGCTACTGAAAGGCGTTCAGGTGTGGTTTTCAGGTGTGGTTTGATGCACCTGACTTTTGCGCGGTTCGTGTCGAACGCGGTTCGGATCGGCGCAGACTCAGCACAGGTGACGTTCTGACCAGGATTGACGCACCAGTGGACTGGCAGTGGTGTTCGCCGATCCTGAATCGCGGGTTGGGGCGCTCCGGGATCGGGCCTCAGGCGTATAATCCGCTCGGGCAGTTTTCGCAACGCGTTAGTGCAGGGCGGGGTCCACGATGATCTTCTGGCCGGGGATTGCCGTCAGATCGGGGATCACGGGCCGCAGCGGCGGTCATCGGTGCCGCCACTA
>JACOMT010000047.1:22777-23382 GCA_014623385.1 Paracoccaceae bacterium | reverse complement strand
CGACACGCAAGCGCGGTGGGTCAGGAACGGCGCGAAGCGTATGCCGGGCGACAAGATGACATCCAACGGCTTTGCCCGCCCGGGCGAGACCAGGACGAGGCCCGGACGAGGAATGTTTCATCGACAAGGTCTACACGGGTACCTGCGAACCGGGCCGGGTGCCCCCGCGCTTGATCCCATGGTCGAAAGGGCGAATACGCTTGCGGATGGCAGGTTCAGGGAGATCAGGGTGGTTGATGTACCGTGACATGATCGATGCCGAGATCCGCGCTGCCTTTGCCAGCGTGCTCATATTCACTTACGCAGGCTCCGATTTCAACGATCTCTGCATAAGTGGAGGGTTGCGGACAAACCAGACAGCGGCGGTCATTGACGCCATACTGGTGCAGAGTGCCATCCGCCCCGGCAGCCATATCAACGCGCCGCAAGACCGGACAGGAGAGGAGGCCCCCGACGGTCCGCCCGCCGATCCAGGCGTGCATTTCAGTGCCGATACGCAAGCGAAGCATACGCCGGGATACAGAGGATGACATCAACGGCTTTGCCCGCCCGGACGAGGCCTGAACGAAGAAAGTTTCATCGACAAGGCCCACACGGGCACCTGC
>JACOMT010000047.1:13003-22639 GCA_014623385.1 Paracoccaceae bacterium | reverse complement strand
ATGAAGCACCCCTTTAACCTGCACCGCACCCGATAGTTCAGGCTGGCCAAAACAAAGCCCAACTGGCGCTGGCGGCGATCAGGCAGAACCTGCCCCGCAAACACCGGCAACCGCATAGACCAGACCACCAAAACCGCTTTGCCCGATGTAAGGCCAGCGGACCAGACAGAATGGCCAAAAATCGAAGCGTTCGCTGAACATCACGCGCTCACGCAGAGGTCTTTGCCAAGGCGCATGGTGCAGTCACGTAATTGTCATATATAGAGAATGTCAAAGGACCGTAAGAAACCCCAAAAACTCAGGAGCAAGGCAATGACAAAGGACAAAAACGATCCAGGCATGGATTGGCTTGCGGCTGAACTTATGGACACTCTTGATGAAGATTACGAGCTGGAAATCTCTGAACCGGCCCTGTCCATTGAAATTCGCCGGATTTACCGCGAGGCGCATCCCCCATCGCTGGAACGCAAAGACTATTTTGTCCAGCTGCTACACCTGCAATCCGCCTTGATCAAGCTTCAGGACTGGGTACAACACGAAAAAGAAAAGATCGTGGTAATCTTTGAAGGCCGCGACAGTGCCGGCAAGGGTGGCGTGATCAAACGGATCACCCAGCGGCTGAACCCGCGTATCGTGCGCACCGTCGCCCTGCCCGCCCCTTCGGATCGCGAAAAAACGCAATGGTATTTTCAACGCTATGTACCGCACCTGCCCGCAGGTGGTGAGATCGTGCTGTTTGACCGGTCCTGGTACAACCGCGCGGGGGTCGAACGGGTGATGGGATTTGCCACCGAAGCCCAGGTTGAAGACTTTTTTAACGACGTTCCGGAATTTGAACGCATGCTGGTCCGCTCGGGTATCCGGTTGGTCAAATACTGGTTCTCGATCACCGACAAAGAACAGCAGATGCGCTTTTTGATGCGGATCCACGACCCGCTAAAACAGTGGAAGCTCAGCCCGATGGACCTGCAAAGCAGGGTGCGTTGGGAAGACTATACCAGGGCGAAGGAAGAGATGTTCGACCGCACGAACATTCCAGAGGCCCCTTGGTACATCGTCGAAGGCAATGACAAAAAACGTGCACGCCTGAATTGCATCGATCACCTGCTGACACAGTTCCCGTACGCACCGGTGTCGAATGAGGACGTAACCCTGCCCGATAGGGTGCACAATTCGAACTATGAGCGGCAGGTTCTGCCGGACTACCTGTACGTACCCAGCAAGTACTAACCCCTGGACACCGGCACCATTGAAGCGCGGTTCGCGGTTCGGGTCGTTCTGGGCCAGCCGCCCGCCCCCTAAGCAAGCACAAAAAAACGTCGGCACGAAGCCGACGTTGAGTTAGAGGCAGGTTTCATACAGGCAAGAAACCTACTGAGCAGTGCATTACTTATAATCAATTTTTTCACGGCTTCCAAGATAAAAGTTTGCAAAAACGTAAATACAACCGTAGTCTAGAGATCAACAAAGTAAGGCTGAAAGAGGGATTTCTGCCAAAATGCGTGCAATTTATTTTTTATGTCGCAGCTTTTTTATTGCGGCCACTTGTGGCTTTTTTTCCGTCGAATATGTCGATGCAGAATCGCGTCACGGCATATCTATGTACGGCGAACCAGCCTTGCCACCAGATTTTGTCTCCTTGCCCTATGCCAACCCAGATGCCCCCAAGGGTGGTGCCGTTGTGTTTGGCAATATCGGTGCGTTTGATTCCCTTAATCCGTTCATTCGCAAAGGCAATCCGCCTTGGCAGCTCCGCTTTCTGGGATATGAGTCGCTTATGGGGCGGTCATGGGACGAAGCATTCACGCTGTACGGTCTTTTGGCCGAATCAGTTGAAACGCCCGAGGACCGATCATGGGTTGAATTCACCTTGCGCCCCGAAGCCAGGTTTTCCGATGGCAGCCCGGTCACGGTTGCGGATGTCATCTGGTCCTATGAAACCCTGGGGACCATCGGCCATCTCCGGTATTTGAACAAACAGCTCGACAGCATTGAACGAACAGGGGAACGAACCGTCCGTCTGACCTTTAACACCGACAACCGCGAACTGGCCCTGAGCGTCGGCCTGCGCCCGATCCTGAAAAAAGCACAATGGGATGGCGTGGACTTCACCGCCTCAGGTCTTGACAACCCGCCCATCGGGTCCAGCCCCTATGTCATTTCTGATTTCGAAAGCAACCGCTACCTGACCCTGACACGCAATCCCGACTATTGGGGCAAAGATCTGCCGCTGCGGCGCGGGATTCACAACTTTGACGAAATAAAAATCGAATTTTACGGTGACCAAACCGCGTTGTTTGAGGCGTTCAAAGGCGGTGCACTGTCGGCAGTGCGGGAATTCAACGCTGAACAATGGGACCGGTATTACGATTTTCCTGCCGTCCAGCGCGGCGATATCGTGAAATCCGAAATCCCGCATCAACGACCAACCGGGATGACCGGCTTTGTCATGAATACCCGGCACCCGATCTTTGCCGATTGGCGCGTCCGCGAGGCAATGATCACAGCCTTCAATTTTGAATACATAAATGAGGCGATCAATGGCGGCATCCAGAAACGGATCCCGTCCTATTTCTCGAACTCGCAATTGGGCATGAAACCGGGACCGGCAACGGGACTTGTGGGCGAGTTTCTGGCACCGTACTCTGCCGTGCTGCTACCCGGCACAGTTGACGGGTACACCTATCCGGTCGGTGACGGCACGGCCCGCAACCGGGCCAATATCCGCAAGGCGCGGGCCCTGTTGGAAGATGCCGGATGGACGGTAGAGGATGGCATACTGAAGGACGCCGATGGTGCACCGTTTGAATTTACCGTTCTTCTGCCGCAAACGGACGCATTCATGCAGGGCAATGCGGGCAAGATCATCGACATCTATGCCCAAGCGCTGGAACGTTTGGGCATATCAATGCGAATCGACACGGTGGACAATGCCCAGCTCGAAGAGCGGAAAGCAACCTATGACTTTGATATGACAACCTATCGCCGTGCCATGTCGCTGTCGCCTGGAAATGAACAGTACCTCTATTTCGGAAGCGAAGGTGTGGATGCACCGGGCACGCGAAACCTGATGGGGGCCAATAATCCGGCTATCGACGGGCTGATCAACACCATGCTGACAGCGCCTGACCAGCAGGATTTTGTCGCCGCGACCCGCGCGCTGGACCGCGTTCTGACGGCGGGGCGCTATGTCATCCCGGTCTGGCAGTTCGACGTGGGACGGATCGCCCATATCGAGGAAATGAAGTATCCTGAACTGCTTCCGATCTATGGCGATCTGCTGGGATTCATGCCGGACGTCTGGTGGTATCAAACGGATTGATTCGCCGCGCAGATACCAGGCCAGATGAACACGCGCAAACTGCGCATTCAGGGGCCGGGCACCGCTCTGGTGTTGCCCGGCATCATGGGCATCATGACCGGAACTTTGTCGGGCGGAAATGTGGGATTAGCGCTCTTCTTGCCCAATGCGGGTGCAACGGGCTCGGCACTCTATGGTCTTATTACGACCCTGGGTCCTCCGATACAGGTGCGCATTTCAACCCGGCGGTGAGCCTGGCCTTTTGGCTGCGAGGCGCGCTTGAAACACCAACGGCAATTGAGGATTGCGTTTAGGTCATGGATTTGGTGTGCTTTGCTCATGCGCGGCGATCTGGGCAGTGCGCCGCCAATTGTGTCCCAATTGTGTTCAGGTGCCCGCCGGTCGGGCACTGGCACGGGCTGGCCCCCCGGAACTCAGAGCGTAACGTTAAAAACGCGGCTGGCGCGCATGCTGTATGCGGGACATCCCCGCGCTCCAGCACGGCACTGCAATGCGAAACATTCCCCATGACAGACCCAAATGCGCGCGCGCAGGCGACGCGCCATTGCGTCAGGCGCATGGCGGGATGATCTGTCTTTACCATTAATCCAAAGGTTCAGAGATGACCGATGATGCGTTGTGCCAAAGACTTGTCCTTATTCCCAGGGGCGATGGCGAATACAGAGTAACCGCACGAGAGAGCACAAACCTCGAATTCAAACGCGATATGGCGCTTTCAACGTTCCGTAAATCGCTCAAAACAATTGCTGCCTTTTCGAACAAGACCGGTGGTGGTCAGATCGTGTTCGGAATATCCGACAACCCTCGACAGCTTGTCGGTGTCGATGTAGGCAAGGTTTTGGATGAGGGGCAGCAGTCGGAAGAGATCAAACAGGCAATCGCACCGATGCCGACAACCCACTTCGCCACCGTTACCATACATTACCGCACTCTGGGCATCCTAAGGGTCGAGGCACTACCGAAACCACCTGCGCTTGCCATTCGTGACATTCCAAGCGATCAGGGCAAACATGTTCTAAGGGCAGGTACCGTCTACGTGCGAAGGCGCGGGCAGACCGCACCAATCACAGGCGTAGAGTTCTCGCAGCTTCTGAACTCGCGCGATGAACAGATCAGACGTGCAATCTTCACGTACCTTGGGCGCGGGCGCGATATTGGGTTTGATCGGGTGGTCGTGGCGGACCCGGAACGCAGCACAGAGAACGATGCTAAACAAATGACGTTCTATTTGCCCGCGACCGCCGCAGCGGGCATGAACGTGCTCGACAAAGCAACGCTTGTACAGGAAGATGGCGCACCCGCCTACAAACTCGTGGGAAACGTCAAGTTGTCGATGCCCACCGATCAAGACCCGCGCGAGCCCATGCGTCCTTCAAATGCAGTCACAGCACTGCGCCCTGACATAGAGAAACTGTTCGGGGCCAGCTTCCCTTGGGCATGTATTCATCTCCGCACAGCGGCAACTCATCTCGGTTTCTGGGCTGAACAAGACGGCGACAAGGTTCACACAGGAATGGAACCAATCAATAAGACATCTCTCTACTATGCCGAGGGTCGAGAGGCGATAATGCGATTCGCAAAGCAGACACCCGACGCATTTGTAGAAGTTGTCGGATCAAAGAAGACGCGAGAGGCGTGGAAGAAGTGCAAGAAAACGTAAGGCGTCGGTCGATGCGTTCCCTGATACCGTTATCGACGTGATGACCGGCGCGGCGGGCCGTGCTCTGATGCAATTCCGCATTTGCAGTTCCGCATTGAACTGGCCAAAGTGGAATGGCTCCCCGGTGCAACCGGGATGCGCGGCCGGACCATTCAAGCCCGCCCAACAACGGTGTTGGGCGCGGCACTGGCCGAACACACCACTTGGCAGGAATTACTGATTATTTCGATGGCGGGTCGGACACCTGATTGGACCAGCTACGCTTTGGCATAGACGCCACTCAAGTGGCGTTCAGTTCCCACCGAAACAAATCACCGCACCGCACGCATCACGCAACTATTTGCGAATATAAAAATATTATTCCGTTAAGCGGGCGGACATTATATCTCGCCGACAAAGCCTGCGGCTTCGATCCCCGCAAGTGCCGCGATGGCGTCATTGTCAGATGTATCACCTGTGACACCCACCGCACCCTCAATTGCGCCCCTGGCACCGCGTACCAGAACGCCACCCGGAACCGGCAAGACCTGGCCTCCGAAAACACCGTTTACCGCGGCCATGAAATAGGCTTGCTGTTCGGCCCGGGCCATCTGCGCCGTGCCCGCCATGCCTAGCATAATGGCCCCATAGGCTTTGGCATGGGCAATGGCAAAGCGCCCTGGTGATGCGCCATCCTGGCGCTCGAAGGCCAGGACATGGCCGCCGACATCCAAAACGATCACGGCCAGTGGCTTGAACGCCAGCTCATGACTTTTCCCAAACGCGCCCCGTATCATGGTTCTCGCCGCGCAAATCCCTAAAGCCATCAGTGCTTCCTTCCCAGTTTTCCCGCACCTCACAGCCCATTACGAGATGCAGGCACAAAGTTGAAACGATTATTGCGCCTGTGTTTTCACCGCCAACCGACGGGCGTGCAGCACCGGTTCGGTATATCCCGACGGCTGTTCTCGCCCTTGCAGTACTAAATCACAGGCCGCCTGAAAGGCCAGACCGTCAAAACCCGGTGCCATCGGTTGATAGGCCGGGTCGCCCGCATTCTGGTTATCCACCACTGCGGCCATTCTGTGCAGGGAGTCGGTGACCTGAGCGGCGGTGATCAGGCCGTGATGCAACCAATTGGCCAACGCCTGGGACGAGATACGACAGGTTGCCCGGTCTTCCATCAACCCGACATGATTGATATCCGGAACTTTGGAACAACCCACACCCTGATCGACCCAGCGCACCACATAGCCCAGGATGCCCTGGACGTTGTTGTCAATCTCGCGCCCGATCTCTTCAGCACTCAGGTGGCGGTCACCCAGCAGGGGCAGCGTCAACAAATTTTCCAGCGTGCCGCGCGGACCACCCCGGACAATCTGTTCCTGACGTGCACGAACATCGACCGTATGATAGTGTGTGGCATGCAGGGTCGCGGCAGTGGGCGATGGCACCCAGGCGCAGTTTGCCCCGGACTGCGGATGTTCGATTTTCGTGGCCAGCATATCGCCCATCTGATCCGGCATGGCCCACATGCCCTTACCGATCTGCGCCTTGCCGCGCAAACCACATGCCAGCCCGATATCAACATTGCGGTCCTCATAAGCGGCAATCCAGGGTGTCGCTTTCATATCACCCTTGGGCAGCATTGGCCCCGCTTCCATCCCGCTATGGATTTCATCGCCGGTCCGGTCCAAAAAGCCACTGTTGATAAAGGCAATGCGCGATTTCGCGGCGCGAATACATTCCTTGAGGTTAACCGAACTGCGCCGTTCTTCATCCATGATGCCAAGCTTTACGGTATTCTGCGGTAGACCCAGAATATCCTCCACCATATCGAACACGCGCACGGCAAAGGCGACCTCTTGGGGCCCGTGCATTTTCGGTTTGACCACGTAGACCGATTCAAAGCGCGAATTGCCCCCATCGGTGTGTAGATCATGCATCGCAATTACTGTGGTGATCAGCGCGTCCATCAACCCCTCGCCAATCTCACAGCCGTCCCGGTCCAGCACCGCCGGGTTTGTCATCAAATGCCCCACATTCCGGATCAACATCAATGACCGGCCCTTTAGCACCCCCGATGTCCCATCCGGGCGGGTATAAGCGATGTCCTCGGCCAGCTTGCGGATAAAGCGGCACCCGCCCTTGGTGACCTCTGCGGTCAGGGTTCCCTGCATCAATCCCAGCCAGTTGGAATAGGCGGCAATTTTGTCCTCGGCATCGACACAGGCGACGCTATCCTCGCAATCCATAATCGTGGATAGGGCGGATTCCAGAATGACATCCGAAATGCCTGCGGGGTCGATTGTTCCAACCGCGCTGTCCGGGTCAATCACAATGCGCACATGCAATCCATTGCGGACCAACAGAACCTCATTAAGGTCGCCGACCACCCCGGCAAATTGGCCCGGGGTCGCCAGACCGGTGGACCCCCCCACGGTCTCGACGCCCAGCGTACCGTCGGCGACCGCAAACCCGATCACATCCGCCCACACCCCCGCGGAAAGTGCGAAATGCTTATCCAGAAACCCCTTGGCCCAAGCGACAACCCGAAAACCACGGGCTGCGTCATATTCCCCGGGTTCCGGCAGGTCGCCCATCGCGTCGGTACCATAAAGTGCATCGTACAGGCTGCCCCACCGCGCATTGGCCGCGTTCAGCGCAAAGCGCGCATTGGTGATGGGAACCACCAGTTGTGGCCCGGGAACATCGGCAATCTCCGGGTCAACCCGCACGGTTTCTATAACGAAATCATCACCTTCGGGGACGATGTAACCAATGTCTTTCAGAAATGCGGTATATCTGTCAGGATCATGTACCTGGCCACGGCGGGCCACGTGCCATTCATCAATCTGCTGCTGCATGTGGGCCCGTTTGGACAACAGCACCCGGTTTTCGGGGCCAAGCTCATGCACCATCCGCGAAAGACCTGCCCAGAAATCTACCGCAGCGACGCCCGTACCCGGCAAGGCCCGCCTGTCGATGAACCCCACAAGTTCCGGGGCAATCCGCAAACCCGCAATCTCTATCCGGTCGGTCATCCGCGTCTCCTCGTTTAAAACGCGTACAAAATTTGCACCCGGCTAGAACAGGCGGTTCCAATAGGCAACAAACTGGTCAAATAATTTTTACCAATTTCCCATTTTATGTCTTTATGTGCCGCTTTTCGCGCCGATACCGCCGGTATCGGTCGCTGCAATACCGCATTTCATCCCAGATTTTAGCCCATTTATCGCGCCAGTCGAACAATCCCCACAGGCCATACAGGTTTTTTGCGTGCATCCTTGGCCTCAGAAAATCAGCGCCCATCTGTCAAAGGGGCAGGGAGTGTTCGACCGGCACCGGCGCACACGGTCATGCACAAAATGACCCCCGATGTCCCTGCGGCTGGCATGTTTTTGACAGCTTTGTTGGCTGTTTTGTTGACTGTACGGCGAACAGTCGCCCCATTTCGCACCGCCCTTGCCCTATGCATCCACGACGGAGGCCGATGCACGCACCCGACCCGCAAAAAATTTATGGCCGTTACCCCCTGTCTGCTGGCCCAGCGCACAACCGCCAGAGCGCCGCGATAGGTCCCAGGGCATTTCCGGTCTTTTCATGGCTGACCAGATGTCGGGTGCCCAGCACCGGATGCACATGCCCGGCTGACCCAACCCAATCCCCCACGCGCAGGCACGAAGGATACCCCAATTTACGACAGGCTCTGCGCAAACGCATGTTGGCTTTCTGGCGCGTCCGGTGCGCCCATAGTCCGGTGCCAGAATATGGGCCGGGACACAGCTGATCCCGTTGGGCAGATGCACACAGGCCTACGTGCCCGGCCAGGCACAGACCCGGTTTGTGTTCCCATGACCACCGGGACACCGTCCTGGCCAGGGACCCTAGAACCGGACACGCATCCGCCCCCCGCTTGCAGCCCATCCGCAACCATTCTATCATTGCAATGTCCCTATCCAGAACAGGAAAACCCATGCGCGACGCAGCCCCTACAACCATCTATCTCAAAAACTATACACCGTTTGGATATCTGGTCGATAGCGTGCATCTGGACGTTCGCCTGTCACCCCATGCGACACGGGTCAAAAGTCGGCTTGCCGTTCGCCCGAACCCAGAGGCCACCGACACCACCTTTTTTCTTCATGGCGAAAACTTGACCTTGATTTCGGCACGTATCAATGGTGGTGCCGCAAATCCGGTCATGACTGCGGACGGTCTGACCTGCCTTGTTCCGGATGGCCCCTTCACGTGGGAAACCGAGGTCGAAATCGATCCGGCCAACAACACAGCACTCGAAGGCCTATACATGTCAAACGGCATGTATTGCACCCAATGCGAACCCGAAGGGTTTCGCAAGATCACCTATTATCCGGACCGCCCGGATGTAATGAGCGTGTTCACCGTTCGGGTCGAAGGCGACCTACCTGTCCTGTTGTCAAACGGAAATCCGCAAGGCAAGGGCGACGGATGGGCCGAATGGCATGACCCTTGGCCCAAACCCGGCTATCTCTTTGCGTTGGTTGCGGGCGATCTAGTCAATCATTCGGACCGGTTCACGACCCGTTCGGGCAATGACGTCGCGTTGAATATCTGGGTCCGAACCGGCGACGAGCATAAATGCGCCTTTGCGATGAAAGCGTTAAAAAGCGCCATGGCCTGGGATGAACAGGTC
>JACOMT010000047.1:0-12869 GCA_014623385.1 Paracoccaceae bacterium | reverse complement strand
CCTGCCGCGATTGGTTTCAGCTGTGTCTGAAAGAGGGGCTGACCGTCTTCCGCGATAGCGAGTTCACATCCCACATGCGCAGTGCTCCGGTCAAACGGGTCAGCGACGTCATCGACCTGCGCACGCGACAGTTTCCCGAGGATAACGGCCCGCTTGCCCATCCGGTCCGGCCAAAGAGCTTTCAGGAGATCAGCAATTTCTACACCGCGACCGTTTATGAAAAAGGTGCAGAGGTGATCGGGATGCTGAAACGACTGGTAGGGGACGATGCGTATGCACGGGCCCTTGATCTCTATTTTGCCCGGCATGACGGGCAGGCCTGTACGGTTGAGGATTGGCTGAAAGTGTTCGAGGATACAACAGACCGGAATCTCACACAGTTCAAAGGCTGGTACAGCCAGGCAGGTACACCGCGCCTGACCGTCACCGAAACGTGGTACCCGGCAGAGGCCCCGGGGCAAACCCGGGGCGCAGCAGCGGATGCAGCACACCATCAACCCCTACCCCAAGGTTCGCAGATGGGGACATATATCCTGACCTTCGCACAAACGACAAAGCCCGGTACCACCGCACCAAACTCACCACCCCGGGTCCTGCCTATCGCCGTGGGGCTGTTGAACACGGACGGCACCGAAGTTGTGCCAACAACGGTTCTGGAAATGACCGAAGCCACCCAGAGCTTTGCCTTTTATGGCCTTGCCACAAAACCAGTCCCATCCATCCTGCGCGGCTTTTCCGCGCCTGTGATCCTGGACCGCACCTCGCTCATCGGGGACGGGGCCTTTTTATTGGCCCATGACACCGATCCGTTTAACCGGTGGGAGGCCGGGCGCAGCATGGCACTTGCCTCATTGATGGCGATGGCCACCGATGGTACCGGGCCGGACCAAGCCTATTTGGACGGGATGGCCACCGTTTTGCGGGATGACGGTCTAGACCCAGCCTATCGCGCCCTGATGCTGAACCTGCCGTCACAATCAGAACTGGCCGACGCATTGCACGAGCATGGCATAACCCCCGACCCAGATGCCATCTGGACCGTACGCAAATCGATGGCACGGGCACTGGCTCAACGCTGTCAGGACATAACGCCTCGCATTTTTGCGGAAATGCAGGTGACAGAGGCCTATCAACCCGACGCCGTACAATCGGGTAAACGCGCGCTGGCGGGGGCCGTGCTGGGCCTGATCAGCCGCACGGATGGCGGCGTACAGGCAGCAAAGCAATATGAAGAGGCCGACAACATGACGCTACAGCTCAGCGCGCTGACCTGCCTTTTGCAAACCGGTACCGGCAGTGATCAATTGGCGGCGTTCTACACGCAATGGCAACACGACAGGCTGGTGATCGACAAATGGTTCGCCCTGCAAACCGGCATGGCCGCGCCGGGTGCTGCGGTGCGCATCGCAAATGCTTTGACCAAACATACCGATTTCAATTGGAAAAACCCGAACCGGTTCCGCGCCATCGTTGGCGGGTTGGCGATGAACCACGCCGGATTCCACGCACAGGATGGCAGCGGCTATCGCTTTGTGGCGGATTGGTTGATCAGACTAGATCCCTTCAATCAACAGACCACGGCCCGGATGTGCACCCCGTTCCAGACCTGGCGCCGCTATGACAAGGCGCGCCAAGCGCTGATCGCGGCGGAACTGGACCGGATCGCCGCCACACCCGATCTTTCCCGGGACACGACCGAGATGATCACCCGCATCCGTATAGCATGAGCCTAAACGGATGACAAATCCCGCATACCAGTATCGCCGCCACGGCCGGTCATCCCAGACAGCTGTAGTACTACTCTGTATCTACGCTGGTCTTTTGGCCCTGATCATTCTGGTTGATGCCGCGCCTTGGGTGATGGCACTTTGTGCAACGGTCACCCTGCCCGCCGTTTACGATTTTGTGCTGAACCCCAGTGCGGGGCTGATCCTGACGGATGAAGGCCTGAACTGGCACAGCGGTCGGCGCGCCGCCTCTGTATCCCTGCAAGAGATTGACTATGTCCGGGTCGATACCCGGCTGGATTTCTCAAAACGGGTAACCCTGGTTCTGAACTCGAAAAAACGTGTGCGCCTGCCTTACGAATCCATCCCGTCCTTGAATCAATTGGAACCAGCACTCACCGCGCGGGGGTTGCGGGTGGATCGTCATTATTTCCGTCTGATGTGATCCATACGGGGAACATACCCCCACACGGGCGGCCGTTCGCATAATCCCGTCACGGTGGTGACGGCCGCGCAGGGCACCCCGGTTGGCCTTGCTGGAACAGGCCTTATCGGCCAATACCCGCCCGCGCGTTCGCGCCTTTGACCATGATATCGAACCCGGGGGCTCCCGGCCCGGTTCGCAGGTATGGTGTTTCGCGGGTGTCCCATGTGGACCTTGTCGATGAAACGTTCTTCGGTCGGGCGGGCAAAGCTGTTGGATGTCATCCGCTTCGAGTCGTTCCTGACCCACCGCGTTTGCGTATCGGCACTGAAATGGCTGCCGGGGCGGGGGCGGCACTTTCCACCGCTTCGGCCCGTGATGCTCGATCTGGCGGCAAACCCCGGCCAGAAGATCATCGCAGGTTGCGAAAACGGCAATGGGTCAGCTCATCAGGTACAGGCGCAAAGAGGTCGAGACCGTAAAACAGCATGAAATCCAACCGCAGTTTAAGGCGCGCGCGCCAGCTTCGGGGTACCACTGCCCGATCAGCAGACACGTGAAGGCGGACCAGAACATAACCCTGAGGCCCGATCCCGGAGCGCCGCAACCCGCGCTTGCGTGTCGGCGAACACCACTGCTAGTCCATGAGTGCGTCAATCCTGCTCAGAACGTCCGTCTGCGCCGATTCTCGTGCGACACGAACCGCGCAAAACAGGTGCATCAAACCACGCCTGAACGCCTTCTAACAGCACAACCGGTTGATGGTTTGTCCGCAATCCTCTAATTGCGCCGAAGTTTATTGAACAATTCCGGCTTGGGTTTGTACCGGTTCTTCATCGTCTGCAATGGCGTTTTGCTTCCCGGGGCCGATTGGGGGAGCTGCCAGTTGTAAAGCCGGACATAGCGGTGGAGCGTGGGCTCCAATGCCGCACCCGATTGCACCCTCGCGCTCTGCCATGCCGTTGATCCGGGGAGATTCCGACGGGGTGAGGCGGTGGTCGATGCCGAACCGGTCGAACTCATGTGCTCCTGTGCCCCTGTCGCGGCCCGCTTGCACAGGCTGAAGAGCCGATCCGTGAACGCCTTGCCGTTGTTCGTGCGTATCCGTCTCTGAATGCGGATCGGACAGGCCCACTACGGATCACGCGGAACGTGCCACGCGTTGGCCGCTGCTAGTACCACCGGCTTGCGCGATCACATGGCCACAAAGCGGTAGCAGCGGCGTGGTTTGTCCTGACTTTGCAGCAGGGAAGGCGCTGTGTTCAGGCTGCGACGCTTTGAGCTTCATGTCGCGCAGACTTCCCATGCCATGACGGTGCAGGCAACGGTTTAGCCCGGCGCGTGAGACTTCTGGATTGGGGACCCCCGTATGACCCGCCCGCAATATCGTCCAAAGAAACCGGGGAAGCGCCTTGTGCAACGCCACAGGCCGGTGTCAGCTTCTGTGGCTGTGGTCCCCGACACGTGAGCCCGTTTGCGCCACCTCCAAACTGTTTGCTCTGAAATGCCGCAGCGTTCTGCCCTCCCTCCCGAACAGTCCCCGGAACAGATCGTGCCATGAAAGGTGCATATCGGCGAGGGGCTATGTGATCATCCGGGGTGGAACAGTTAGGCAAGGAAAATAAAGTTTGTGATTAAAGAGCTCCCTTTAACATAGCAGGGTTGAATTCAACGTTGAACAAGAACGCCATGTGCCAATCACATCCAGTTTCTTCGATACGCAAGATCGCAGTTGGATAGCGTAAGAGGTAATAATCCGTTCGGGATTTCACTTGCGACACACCCCGGGACCTGCCTGGTTTGCGCCACAACGCACCGCGATATTGACCGGCCACTTGACTGACAGGCCTGCACGGCGCAATCGCGCCTGACCTGTGGAACGCCACGCATAAACCCCGTGCTCTGGATATATCTGTGTTGCCCAGCTGGCTGGACTCTTATAATGAAACGGGTAATGAAACGGGAACGCAAAGGGTGCGAACGGCTATGCGGCTCCATTCGACGAGAACTGCCGACTGGTCAATCTGCCCTTGTTCATCGCGAGGTCCGCACCACATTGCCGAACGACGGCCGGACCAATTCAGCATCAACATGCTGCGTGCATCTTGCACGGTCACTAGGCGCGATGGCATGGCCTGCGGATTGTACCCGGTCTGAACCACCCTTGCCCCGGCCCACGGGCTAGCCTAGAATGGAGCGAACCGCGGATGAGACCCCATGATTGACCTGACCTACGACACGCCCAAAACCAAAGTCATCACCGGTGCAAGGCACGATTGGGAACTGGTGATCGGGATGGAGGTCCATGCCCAGGTCAGTTCGAACGCGAAGCTTTTTTCGGGGGCGGCAACCACTTTTGGTGCTGAACCCAATACCAATGTTGCCTTGCTTGACGCGGCCATGCCGGGCATGTTGCCGGTGATTAACGAATACTGCATTGAGCAAGTGGTGCGCACAGGGCTGGGACTGAAGGCCCATATCAACCTATGGTCTGCCTTTGACCGCAAGAATTACTTCTACCCCGACCTACCCCAAGGCTATCAAATTTCCCAGCTGTACCACCCGATTGTGGGAGAGGGGCAGGTGCTCGTGGATCTCGGCGACGGTACCGCGCGCAGCGTGCGGATTGAACGCATCCATATGGAACAGGACGCGGGCAAATCAATCCACGATATGGACCCGACGCTGTCGTTTGTCGACCTCAACCGCACCGGTGTCTGCCTGATGGAAATCGTCTCGCGCCCCGATATCCGCGGGCCAGAAGAGGCCGCAGCGTATATCGCCAAGCTGCGCCAGATCATGCGCTACCTAGGCACCTGCGACGGCAACATGCAAAACGGCAACCTGCGAGCCGATGTGAACGTGTCGATCTGTTTGCCCGACCAATACAAGAAGTATCAGGAAACACAGGCTTCCTCCCATCTTGGTACCCGGTGCGAAATCAAAAACATGAACTCGATGCGGTTCATCCAGCAGGCTATTGAGGTCGAGGCACGGCGCCAAATCGCAATTGTCGAAGCCGGCGGAAAGGTGGAGCAGGAAACCCGACTCTATGATCCGGACAAGGGCGAAACCCGTTCAATGCGCTCCAAGGAAGAAGCGCATGATTACCGCTATTTCCCTGATCCAGATCTGTTGCCGCTCGCGCTCGAACAGGCTTGGGTCGACGCCATCGCGGCCACCCTTCCCGAATTACCAGACGAGAAAAAGGCACGCTTTATCAAAGAGTTCGGCCTTACTGCCTATGACGCCTCTGTCCTGACCGCCGAGGTGGAATCCGCCACCTATTTCGAGTCAGTGGCCAAAGGGCGCGATGGCAAGATGGCAGCGAACTGGGTGATCAATGAGCTGTTTGGCCGACTGAACAAAGACGATACCCACATCACCGCCTCCCCCGTTTCCCCCGCCCAGCTAGGCGGAATCTTGGACCTGATTGCCAAGGGTGACATCTCGGGGAAAATCGCCAAGGACCTGTTTGAAATTATCTATACCCAAGGCGGCGAACCCGCTGAAATAGTTGAACAAAGGGGCATGAGGCAGGTCACCGACACCGGTACCATCGAAACGGTGGTCGACAAGGTAATCGCCGCTAACCCCACACAAACGGAAAAGGCCAAACGAAACCCAAAACTGGCGGGCTGGTTCGTGGGACAGGTGATGAAGGCAACGGGGGGCAAGGCCAACCCCAAGGCCGTAAACCGCATCGTGGCGGCAAAACTGGGGCTCTAAGGCCCTATGCCCAAACTGCGGACCCCGGTGTGACCGTTTTGCACAATCCGGGTTCGGGTTCGGCCCCGCTCCCCCACGACGCCAAATCGCATGAGCCTGCTTCCCTGATCGAACAACCCACAAAGCAACAGCAGACAGCGATGAATCACCTGTATTACGGCGATAACCTGACCGTGTTGCGCGACTCCGTCCCGGACGAGCGTGTGGATCTGATTTATCTGGACCCGCTGTTCAACTCCAACGCATCCTATAATGTGCTGTTCAAGGGGCCGTCAGGCCATGAAAGCGCTGCACAGATCGAGGCCTTTGACGATACCTGGCATTGGACCAATGCGGCAGAGGATGCCTATGGCCAAGTGCTGCGCTCTGGCAGTGGCGCGGCGGCGGAACTGTTGCGGGCCATGAGGAGTTTACTGGGTGCAACCGACATGATGGCCTATTTGGCGATGATGGCCATCCGGTTGCTGGAACTGCACCGAGTGTTGAAGCCAACCGGATCTATCTACCTGCACTGTGACCCGACCGCCAGCCATTACCTGAAATTACTGATGGATGTGGTGTTCGGCGCGCAAAACTTCCTGAATGAGGTAGTTTGGCATTATGGAAAATACACAAATGCGGCAAATCATTATCAAAAAAACCACGATGTAATACTGGTTTATTGCAAAAAACGTGGTACCCATCGTTTCAACAAGCAGTTTGACGAAGGTGCCGCAAGCACACGGACCGATTTTGAACGAGGCTACAGGAGGCATCGGCCAAAGGCGGGCCCCCAATTATTGGTCTACGACAGGGTCAAAGCCCGCGCTGAAATAGAAAAAGCGGCCAAAGAGGGGCGAAAGATCGTATACAGGGAAGGGAAAACACAGGTTGCCGTCTCTGACGTTTGGCGGATCCCCATAATCGGCTCCACCTCCAAAGAACGCCTGGGCTATCCCACGCAAAAGCCCGTGGCGCTGCTGGAACGGATTATCAGCACATCCTCGAACCCCGGCGACCTGGTGCTTGACCCGTTCTGTGGTTGTGGCACCACTGTCCACGCCGCCGAAACGCTCAACCGCCAATGGTTCGGGATCGATATCACCCATCTGGCCATCAGCCTTATCGAAAAACGCCTGCGTGATGCCTTCGCTAACGTGGCTTTCACCACCCATGGCGTGCCCCGGGATTTGGCCGGGGCGCGCGACCTCGCCCGACGGGGGCGCACGGACGGAAAATACTATTTTGAGTTCGAGAAATGGGCACTTTCCCTCATCAACGCCCAGCCCGGCAATCGGTCAAAGCGCGGGGCAGATCGAGGCATCGACGGTGTTATCTATTTCGGCAAAACCGCACGTGCTATCGTATCTGTCAAGGCGGGTGCCAATGTTTCAGTCGCCATGCTCCGCGACTTGCGTGGCGTCATCGAACAAGAGGGGGCCGAGGTCGGCGTCTTTCTCACCCTGACCGATCCCACAAAACCGATGAACACCGAGGCCGCCGCCGCCGGACAGTTCCAAATAGAGGGCTTCCCCCCGGTCCCGCGAATCCAGATCGTCACAATTGAACAGGCGCTTGTGTTGCGCCACCGCGCGGTCAACCTCCCCATCCGCAGGGAAGATACATTTAGAAAAGCCCCGCGCGAGGAAGACAGGGGTGCACAAAACACGCTGGGTTTATGACATCCACCTGTGTCAATTTCATTCACCTCCGCACATGTTATCCTTGGGTAGGGGTTTCCCAGCCACCCAGTGTCAAGCAGGGTTGATACCGGTTTCCGCCCATCCACCCACCACGGTGCTTGCCGCCGCCATCACGGCGCATTACCCTGGCCACGGGCCAAACAGCCCAACGGAGCTGAAAACTATCCCCTTGAAGATGTCGCACATGCAGACGCGACCACGGGGGCAAAGCCACCCTTGTTCCCGCCACTCCCCACGGGGCGATATGGCGTGATTTATGCCGACCCGCCTTGGGATTACAAAGGCCAAAGACAACACAACGGCCCCGGCGGAATGGAAACCGGCGGGGCGGTGGCACACTACCCAACTGTGACCCTCGAGGATTTAAAGCACCTTAATGTTCAGGAGATTGCGGCAGAAAACGCATTGTTGTTCATGTGGAGCAGCAGCCCCCACCTTGATCAGGCGATTGAGCTAGGCAAGGCATGGGAGTTTGAATGGGCCACGGTTGCGTTCGTTTGGAACAAGATGCGGGTAAATCCCGGCTTTTACACCATGTCGCAATGTGAACTGTGTCTGGTCTTCAAGCGGGGGAAAATCCCCCGCCCACGCGGGGCACGGAATATCCGGCAATACGTAGAATCACAGCGTGAACGACACTCAGCCAAGCCTGCCGAGGTTCGGGATCGGATTACGGCCATGTTTCCGATTCAATCGCGCATTGAGCTATTTGCCCGTCAAACTGCGGATGCGTGGGATTGTTGGGGTTTAGATGCGGGCGTGTTCAATGTCGCGTGACCATCTCTCGAATCGCAATGAATGGCAAGGCAAAGCGGCGGCGCGAGGACAAAGCGCAGAGGATGTTTTTACAGTGATTATGAAATTGCATCTTGGCCAGACCGGGCTTGAACTTGTCCATAAACCCGTGAACTTGAAATCTATTTACGGTGAGCGAACGACCGGGAATGCCCATGGTATCATCCCAGAGTTCATGATCCGCAATCCTGCGACAAAACGGGCGGTTTTCATCGAAATAAAGCGGCAAAGAGCGGCTGGCAACGCACATGAACGCGCATGCAAATACATGATGCCGGGGATTGTGAATGCGCTGCGGGATGCTGGCAATCAGCCGCCGGACGTACTCCCGATGTGGTGGATATTTACAAATGGGATAGCCAAGAATCCAGACTACAGACAGGCGATCACGTTCTGGTTCCAGGGCATTGGGCGCAACTTGCTGTTATGGGAAGATGTGAAAGATCCGGATCCCGTGATCGACCATTACGAGAACTACATCAAGGGAATGCTTGGGGTGTAGGGTATATAAATGACCCAAAGAAGCCTCGCCTGTCCGAAAACGGCAGGACACGAAAACCAGGGGATGGCACGCATCCAGTTTTTCACAATCGAACAGGCACTTGCACCGCGCGACCACGCGGTCCATCTCCCCCCATGGACAACACCTTGAGAAAAGCCACGGGAGAGAGGAACCAGAGCCTATAAAACACGCTGGCTTTATGACATCCACCTATGCCGCTTGCATTCCCCCCGCACATGTTGCCCAGGGCAAGGGGTGGCCATCCGCCCAGCGGCACAGCCACAGATTTGACATAAAGGGGGTGTCACAGCGGCACCCACATGCTGGTTCGCACTGCAATTCCGTATGTGCCCTATTGGCAAAAAGGCTTATGTATTTTGTTCAGAGGGTACGCTATGTTGACAGGAATTTTTGCTGTAAAATCTGGCCATCCAGGCGGTTGGCAAAGCTCTGCACGCCGTGGTGTTTGGAGCGTGGGAGGTCGGCGTCGGCCATGGTCTGGGGGCAAAGTACCTGCAATCCTACCTCGACGAATTCGTATTCTGTTGCAATCGAAGGCCGCATCGGCACGCAGGCTTAAAATCGCTGCTCAATCCGGTTATGAACAGCAAACCCATGACCTGCAAGATGTTGACAAGGACTGAACAACGTTCATAAGCCTTTGGGAACATCCTGTTCACCACTAGTTGAAACATTTCTTGCCTCCCTCTGTGATCAGGCTTGGTAATACCTGCTATTCCACCGGTTTGCGGCGCGGTTATGTGACAGCCGTCATCGCGTTTTGCCCCTACGCGGCAGGGCACCGACCAGCGCGCGGCGACCTCCCCCCTTGTTTCCATGCCCGAGCCCGTGGCTTTTCGGTTGCCTTGCGCGCACAGGGCATCAGGGAGCATAAGTATGACGGCAAAGGAGCCCTGCAATGACCGACACCCCGTTCTGTTCCGGCTTGATGATCGTCAAACCCGACTGGATAGATTATAATGGCCACCTCAACATGGCCTATTACAACGTGCTGATGGATCTGGCCTCGGACGAGGTGCTTGAGATGCTGGGGTTGGGGCCGGACTATCGCGCGCGCACCGGTTGCACGACCTATTCGGCGGAATACCGGATGCAGTACAAGCAAGAGCTGCACGCAGGCGATCAGGTCCGGGTCACCTTGCAGCTGATCGATCATTCTGACCGCAGCTTTCATTTTGTGCAACAGCTGTACCACACCGATGGCTGGCTGGCCGCGCGGGGCGAGGGGCTGGGGCTGCACGTGGATCAAGCGGGAGCCAGGGTGGTACCGATGCCCAAGGATACGCTGGCGCGGATGCGGGCGTTGCGGGCCGCGCACAGCACGCTGCCGGTGCCAGAGTGGACACAAACGCCGATTCGTGTACGACATGCCGCCGGTGCCCACTGACCCATATGGTCAATCCGGGCACATCAGGGTATGTTGCGTCAAAGTGCAAGAATGGACAGGCTATGACCCGCTATGAATACAAGGTGATCCCGGCCCCCGCCAAGGCCGTCAAGGTCAAGGGAATCAAAACGCCGGAAGGTCGGTTTGCCCAAACCGTTGAAACCGCAATCAACCGGATGGCCGAAGGCGGATGGGAGTTTCAGCGCGCCGAATTGCTGCCCAGCGCGGACCGCGCAGGCCTGACCGGAACCAAAACCACCTGGCGCAATTTGTTGGTTTTTCGCCGGGCGGTGACGGTTGTGGCCGAAACAGAACCGCCCGCCCCTGCACCGATCACCAAAATCGCCCCCACCCCCCCCGTGGCCGAGCAGGATCAGGAACCCAGCCCGGTGGTGGCCATCGATCAGCTGCGCGCCTGGCGCTTACAGGCCGATGATATGCAACAGGCTCCGTGGCGCGACGACGACCAACAATGATCAGCCATCGATATCCAGCGCCAGCGCGTGGATACGGCCCACCAAATCCTTGCCAAGCGCTGCATGAACGGCGCGATGACGCTGCAATCGGGATTGACCTGCAAAGGCCGAGGCACGAATCAGCACATTGAAATGCGTCGCCTCTCCTTCGCGAGCGCCTGCATGCCCCCGATGGCGTGCGCTGTCATCAACCACATCCAACCGGTGCGGTGCAAAAGCCTCTGTCAGTTTGGCCGTGATTTCCTCAGTGACAGTCATAGGTGCTGCTTTCTCAACGGTCCCTAGTCTTGAACCCGCACTATCCGCGCATGGGGAGCGTGATGCAAGCCGCTTTTGGCCTGCCCCCGGTTGATTGTGCGCGACCCGTATTGCCCAAGACGCCGGTCGAACACTTGCCCATGCCCATCGGGCATCCTATGGCCGCCCAATTGGTTGTGTGCACCCCCCCCTATGCCGGGCCGATCCCTTCGCCCGGAAATCCGCCGCCTGCCAAGTTTTTTGCCGTCCCCTCTTCTATCCCGGGACACATGGGCTAAAGTGCCGTCTCCAGGTTGCAATGACGATTCAAAACGGTTTCCGTACCCCGGCACAGCAGAGGTTCAGTGTCATGACGAAATCCGACCCATTGGGCTTTGACATATCCGTTTCGGCGGCAAAGAGGAACAAACCGCGCACCCGACGGGGCATGTCGGGGGCATCAGAGACATCGACACAGCTCTGTAACCATGAGGGATGCAATGCGCCCGGCAAGTTCCGCGCGCCCAAGTCACCGGACGCACTGGATGACTTTTACTGGTTCTGCCAACAGCACGCGCGTGAATACAACCTGAAATGGAACTTTTTTAATGGCACGACCGAGGCCGAGATGGCCGTACATGCGTCTAGGGACAAGCTGCGGGCACAAAAGAAACGTCTGATCAACGACCCGGAAACACGCGCCTGGGCCCGATTGGGAATCCAGAACCCGCATCAGGTGCTAGGTGCCAACGCGACGCAAAACCCGGGCTGCTCCCGGGGGGGTGGGCGCAAGCTGCCCCCGACCGAACGGCGGGCCATCGAAATTCTCGAGGCACGTGCTGATTGGAGCAAGGCCGAAATACGCAAAACCTATAAAAAGCTGATCAAAGTGTTGCATCCGGACATGAACGGCGGTGATCGCAGCCAAGAGGAACAGCTTCAGGAAATTGTCTGGGCCTGGGATCAGATCAGGGACAGCCGGAATTTCAAATAGGCCCGTTACAGAGCAGCTGTTGAGGGGCATGGGCGGGCCGTCGGCCCAACCGCCGAGTCCAGAATGCAGAGGGGAGCCAACAGCCTCCAGAACCAAATTGCTGAATTTCTACGCCATTACACGACCCAAAGCACAAAAAATCTCTTATGCAATTGACTGCACATCTTCACCCCCCCCCGCGCACTTGATTCTATTGTGGGGGGTAGCAGTTGCTTTTGTTTGGGTTATTCGGGCAGCCGGACTTCGTACAGTAACCAAAACACGGGCGTGGTTTCCGACATCGGCGGACAAATTACCGATCTTGGTCTCGTGCCTTGGGATCGGCCCCGGCTTCGAGTAATACCATCACCGCTTCCAGTGTACCTAGCCCTGCTGCCGAGTGCAACGGGGTCCGTTCGCCATTATTGCGTGCCTCGATATTGGCACCGAATGTTAGTCAGGTTTCAACATCCGCAGCCGTGGCGGTTCCAAAGCACGCCCAGCTGTCCCAGTTGGAACAGTGCGTTTCTGGCAATACAGGACTTCACAAGACAGTCCCCGCTAACACAGCACTTACCAATATGCCCCGGATTAGGTTTCGGTTGGAAATTTTCATTGATCTTCCCTCCTTGGGCTTTTGACCTGCGATGTTTTTACTCTTGTTGGAGGACCTCTGCATAATTGGAGGGATCAACCCGGTATGCTGTTGGAAAGCGTTCAGGGGTGGTTTGATGCATCTGTTTTTGCGCGGTTCGCGTCGAACGCGGTTCTCGGATCGGCAAAGATGACGTTCTGACCAGGATTGACGTACCAGTGGACTGGCGGTGGTGTTCGCCGACATGCCAGCCTGCGTTGGGGTGCGCCTGGATCGGGCCGCAGGGTTATGATGATCCGTTGGTCCGCTTCAACTTATGCG
>JACOMT010000046.1 GCA_014623385.1 Paracoccaceae bacterium | reverse complement strand
CGTTTTCTCTGGGGGGGCATGCCTACATACAAAATACCTCAAACACGAAAACCGGAGGAAATTACTTCGGCCATTCTGGGGAGAATTCATCCGGCAGTCACGGCAGATGCCCGATTACAATGGCACCAAGCCCTCATTGCAGCATTCAGATGGATATAGATATATTTATTCTGGATGATCACAGAGCCTCTCGCCAGTCTGTGCTTTTCATGGCACAATCTGTCTCCGGGGGACTGTCCGGGAGGGAGGAAGCGACGCCGACACCCGGGATCGGGCGGCCGTTCAAGCAAGTCCGGAGCCAGCGTGGCAAATTGCAGGGCACTACGGCATTTCAGAGCAAACAGTTTGGAAGTATCGCCAGCTGGGCGTTTTGTTCTGGCCAGCCCGAACTATCGGGCGGGGCTTTATCATGAAAAAGCACTGCTCAATCCCTCAACTCAAGCGGCGTTTGGAGATCAGCCTGCACCCGCGTTTTTCTGAGGCCCGCATGGGTCGATGACGGGCGGCTTTTCGCATGATCCCGTCACGATGGCGGCCATGCAGGGCGTCCCGGTTGGCCTTCTCAGGGCTGGCCCGGTTCGCAGGTGCCCGTGTGGACCTTGTCGATGAAACTTTTTCGTCTGGACCTCGTCCGGGCGCACAAAGCCACCTGGATGTCATCTTCGTAACCCGGCGTACGCTTCGAGCCTTTCTTGATCCGCCGCGCTTGCGTGTCGGCACTGAAATGCATGTCCGGATTGTTGGGGGCATCCTCTTCGGCCCGGTCTTGCGGAGCACGGCAAACCCCGGCCGCAAGATCATCACAGGTTACGAAAATAGCAATGGGTCATCTCACCAAGCACAGGCGCAAAAAGGTCGAGGCCACAAAACAGCATGAAATCCAACCGCAGTTGAAGGCGCGCGCTCCAGCTTTGGAGTACCACTGCCCGAGCAGCAGACATTTGAAGCGGACCCGCGGATCATAACCCTGATGCCCGATCCCGGAGTGCCCCAACGCACGCTTGCATATCAGCGAAAAAGATGGCCAGTCCACTGGTGCGTCAATTCCTGGTCAGAACGTCGTCTGCGCTGATCCGAACCGCGTTCAACACGAACCGCGAAAAACAGGTGCATCAAACCGCTCCTGAACGCCTCCCGGAAGCCTCCCAGGTTGATGGCTTGTCCGCAATCCTCCAAATTATGCAGAGGTCTTTACCAAGTGACTGAGACTCCAAAGGGGCTTCTGAGCAATATCAGCTGAATAACTGAAAATACCTGGTCGGAGTGGCGAGATTCGAACTCACGCCCCCTGCCTCCCGAAGGCAGTGCTCTACCATGCTGAGCTACACTCCGACTTACCATAGCAGGTAGGATAGCCGCGGGTGTGGAGCTTTGGCAAGAGGTGTATGCGGGCATTCCCATGGCTCAGCCCAATTACGTTTGGTTGTTCATGCCGGGGGCGGCGGTCTGTTTTTGACGCCTGCGTTCGCTGCGCAACAGGGGGCCGACGCGCAGGAATGTGCCGGTTTCGATTCGGGTCTTGGTTTCCGATACCGGTGTGTTTTCGGAGGCATTGGGCTGGCTTTCGCGCAGCACGATATATAGCCCGCTAGCAATGATGATCACGGCCCCAGTACCGGTGGCTATATCCGAGGTTTCGTTGAAAAACAGTGCCCCATACACCGCTGCCCACAGAATCTGGGAATACTGCATCGGTGCAACAATCGCGGCCTCGCCCGTTCGATAAGCGGCAATCAGGGTCAGCATTGCGGCAAAGGCCAGGATCGACATCAGGGCCATCATCGCGATGTCGCCGGGCTGAACCGGTTGATAGACAAAAGGTAGCGCCGCCCCCGTCACCGCCAAATTTGCCAGCATCGGATAAAGCATCAGCACATCACTGCGCTCTTCTTTTCCGATCTTGCGCACGATGATCGAGGCCAGCGCACCACCCATCGCCGCGACCAATGCAGCGAGATGGCCAATGCCCAAGCCACCCGCGCCCGGGCGCAGAACGACGATCACGCCAACCAGGCCCACCACCACGGCCGCCCATCGGCGGGGTCCAACGCGTTCGCCCAAAATCGGGATTGCCAGGATGGTGATCAGCAGCGGCGCGGAAAACATAATGGCATAGGTTTCGGCCAAGGTCAGGGTGGAAAAGGCATAAAATGCAGAAACCCCCGTCACCACCACCGACACGGTGCGCAGTGCAGTCCACCAAGGATGCCGCGGGCGCAAGGTATGGGCCTCGGTCTCGCGTACCATCATCAACGTGACCAGAGGAAAGCTGAACAGCACACTGAAAAACACGATTTGGAACGCGTCATAGCGACCGCCGAGAAACTTGACGATCACATCATGCGTTGCAAATATACCAAATGAGATGAGGGCCAGAGCCGCCCCTTTTGCGTTTGGACCCATGGGGACCTCCGCGTGAGTGGTTGCGCGAACAAGCGCAACTAAGCCCGTTTTTGACCCAAGTGCAAGCGCCGCACCAACAAAATGGGCCGCGATTCAGTTCTCTTGTACTGAAGCCCCAATCTTTCCGAAGGGGAAACGGGAAATGATTCTCTAGCATGGCACGCTCTGCTAAGATGTACAGACGTTCAACAACATCATTCATCAGAGAGGGGGTGATGATCGTCTTGCGGTTTGGTATGCTGCACGTGGCCAGAATTGGCATTCTCGAGCCATTACTGGCTCGGAACAGAACGATTCTAAGGATGTTCGTCTCTGATTAGCCTGACTTCAACGTTCATCGCCGTTGCCCGCCTTGGCACCGCAGCAAACAGAACGAGCTATTGCATAGCGCTCGCCTGATGTTTCAGGCGTTATAGGCTGGCGTCCAGGGCACCAATGATGGCGTCGCCCATTTCGGTGGTGGACACGGGTGTGACGCCTTCTGTAACCAACAGATCGGCGGTGCGCAGCCCTTGTGCCAGCACGGCTTTAATGGCAGTTTCCAGCCGGTCCGCATCTGTCCCCCGATCAAAGCTGTACCGCAGGGCCATGGCAAAGCTGAGAATAGAAGCGATCGGATTGGCCTTGCCTTGGCCGACGATATCCGGGGCCGCTCCGTGTACCGGTTCATAGAGTGCCTTGGGCCGATCATTTGCCATCGGTGCGCCCAGGCTGGCCGAAGGCAGCATGCCCAGACTGCCGGTCAACATGGCGGCCAAGTCGGACAGCAGGTCGCCAAATAGGTTGTCGGTCACGATGACGTCAAATTGTTTTGGCCAGCGAGTCAGCTGCATTGCCCCGGCATCTGCGTACATATGGCTGAGTTTGACATCCGGATAATTCTTGGCCGCCTCGGTCACGACCTCGCGCCACAGCACGCCCGATTCCATGACGTTGGCCTTGTCCATTGAACACAGCTTTTTATCCCGGCGCATGGCCAGTTCAAATGCTGACCGGGCCACGCGGTTAATTTCGCATTCGGTGTAGCGTTGGGTGTTGACGCCGACGCGCTCATTTCCTTCTTTGATGATGCCGCGCGGTTCACCGAAATAGATGCCCGAGGTCAGCTCGCGCACGATCATGACATCTAGTCCGGAGATTACGTCTTTTTTCAGCGAGGAAAAATCAGCCAGGGCGTCGAAGCATTGCGCCGGGCGCAAGTTGGCATAAAGGTCCATTTCCTTGCGCAGGCGCAATAGACCCCGTTCCGGTTTATCGCTGAAATCCAGCGCGTCGTATTTCGGCCCGCCTACGGCACCAAGCAGCACGGCATCAACCTCTTGGGCCTTGGCCATCGTGTCATCATGCAACGGTGTACCATGCGCGTCATAGGCGGCCCCTCCCACCAAATCCTCGCTGACATCAAAGGTCAGGCCCTGATTTGTGCCATACCAATCAATGATTTTGCGCACTTCGGCCATGACCTCGGGGCCAATGCCATCTCCGGGCAGGATAAGGAGGGAAGGGGTTGACATAATTCTCTCCAAGCTCTGAATTGTCTGCGATGTACCCCATTCAACATTCAGGGTCAATAAGGCCTTCTGTTCTTTAGAGGAAACGCCATGCTTTATCCCGGAAATCCTGTTCCCAATTTGGTGGTGGAAACGGTTCAACATGGATCTTTTGATCTGTCGCAGAACAACGGTGCCAATGGCATAGTTCTGATTTTTTATCGTGGTTTGCACTGTCCACTGTGTATCCGCCAGATGACGGAACTAGACGCCAAGCTGGACAGGTTCACCGATTTGGGGGTCGAGGTTTTGATGATCAGCACCGATGGGGCGGACCGCGCGGCGGAAACGGTGAACAAAGCCGGGGCATCAAAGGTAAAGGTGGGATATGGGCTGGATTTGATCGCGGCACGGGATGACTGGGGTCTGTGGATGTCCTCTAGACGCGCAGGGACATCCGAGCCGGACTATTTCAACGAACCAGGTCATTTCTATGTGTCGCCTCAGCACGTGTTGCATTTCGGGTGGGTGCAAACCGCGCCATTTGCCCGTCCGCAATTGGATGACATCAGCGGTGCGGTCAAGTTCGCGTTGGACAATTCATATCCCCCGCGCGGCATCTATAAAGGACGTTTACCGGGTGAGACCTAGGGCACTAACTGCTGCAATTCGGTGGCCAGCCTGTCCCACACGCGGCGCGTTTGGACGCAGGATGTCGTACGCTGTCGGCCAGCCCGGCAGACGCGGGATATATCGGGAATTCAGGATCAGCTCTTCCATCCCGGATGCGGCCAGGCCGATGGAATGCGGGGCGAGCCCGACACTGCACCCTGCGCAAAACAGTGCCCATCTGACCGGTTGGTTGTCGCAGCACAGGACAAAACCCCTAAGAGACGGGATAACCGAACCCATGACCGTCGTATCCAGGATCAGCGGGGTCAGGTCATGGTTTGCAAAGCGGCAACTTGCAGGGGGGCCGTCCACGCCGGTGCAGATAGGCGATGGCCTGCAACGCATGGCCGTTGTCATTAATCGCATGGATTATCTGTTTCTGGATATCCGTAGCCCTGTTTGTATTGGAAGTAACGACGGTACAGCCCTGGTCCGGGCGGCGCATTCCGTGAACAAGGGGGTTCTCAAGTCGTTGATCAGCACCCGGACCAACCCGGCGGAGGCATAATGAGGATTGGCCGCCAACCGATTATAGACTTAGCCCAAATCCGCCAGTGCCAGTGGCCGCAGTCTGGATTTCAGCAACAGGCTCGATTTCAAAACACGATTGATGGCCGGTTTCGATACACCTGACTTTGGGCAACATCCACAATGGTCGGCCTATGCTCCATACCCGGTTCGTATCAGATACCGTGCAAAGACAGTAGCGTTTTCATCCGGTGTTCCGCAAGGTCAGGCACCGTTAACAGCCTTGCCTGATCGGCAAGACGAAAAACCCGGGCATAATGCGTAATGTCCCGGCTGGATTGAAACCCGCCCGGCATCACGAAATGACCTTGATACCCGTTCAGCCAGGACAGAAAGGCGATCCCCGCCTTGTAGAATCGAGTAGGTGCGCGAAAAATCTCGCGGCTGAGGGGGACGGTTGGCGCAAAAAGCGTGCGATAGGTCTCCATGTCACCCTGTGCCAACGCCTCTAACGCCTGCGACGCGGCGGGGGCGATGGCGGTAAAAATTCCCAGCAGCGCATCGCTGAACCGGGTGCCATCACCCGCAATCAGATCGGCATAGTTGAAATCGTCACCTGTATATAAACGGACCCCTGCCGGAAGCCGTGCGCGAAACGACGTCTCATGCGCAAGATCCAGCAGTGAAATTTTAATGCCATCCACCTTTTCAGGTGCCTCGGCAATCAGGTTCAGCACGAAATCACTGGCCCTAGCAACATCCCTGGTGCCCCAATAGCCGCGCAGGGCAGGGTCAAACATGTCACCCAGCCAGTGCAGGATAATTGGCTCTGCCGCCCCATCAATCAACGCGCGGTAGACCCGGTGATACACGTCCGGTTCAGCGGACATCGCGGGAAAGGCGCGCGAGGCCATCAGGATCAGCTGACCACCTGTCGCCTGGATCGCCTCGGCCTGTTCCTGATAGGCGGCAAGGATCGACTCTGCGCTGGTCAGCGTGGCAATATCCCGGTGATCAGTGCCCGCGCCACAGGCGACGCGCGGTTTCATCGGATGCGCTGCGGCCGCAGCCATAGTGCGATTGATCAGCTCTAGCGCGATTGCCCAATCCACCCCCATCCCGCGTTGCGCGGTATCCATTGCCTCGGCCAGACCCAAACCCTGGTCCCACAACCCTATGCGAACGGCCAATGTCGTGTCCCAGTCGACTGCCGGGCGCGTGTCCCACGGGTTGCGTTCACGGAGCGGATCGCTGACCACATGTGCTGCGGCAAAGGCGGTGCGGGTTAGCGGCACCTGCGGCGCGCGCGGCAGCAGTGGTTCGCCTTGCAGGTCGTAAGGAATCAGTCGTCCATCATCGGTTGGAAGTAACAGCATGTCGTGCCTCATACATTGATATCCAGAACCACGATACCGTCGGTCCCGCCCACGGCATGTTCCACCACTTGTGCGCCTAGTGCCTGATGTTCAGGGTCGTCGGCGTAGCGCTGCAGGACATCCCAATCGTCAAAATCGACGACAAACCCGTGCATGTATCCCCGTTCGATCTGTTCAGGGCTTTCCGAACGACCACCTGTAAACCCCCGGGCACCCTCCAGCCGGTCTGTCACAGCCGCCAGCCCGGCATAGATCTGGGCGATTTTCGCTTCGGTCACATCCGGTTTGAACCGGGTCAATACGATGTGGCGAATCACGGCAGTAATCCTTGATCTTGTTTGATCATATCGACGCATTTTTCACCGATCATGATGCTGGGGGCGTTGGTGTTCGATGACACCAAGGTCGGCATGATCGATGCATCCGCAACGCGCAGACCATCGATCCCGCGAACGTTTAGCCGGGGATCCAGAACAGTGCTGTCATCCACGCCCATCCGACAGGTGCCGGCGCAATGGTGCGAGGTTTTGGAATGCACGCAGATAAAGTCAAAATAGTCCTGATCCGTGCGTACATCCGGCCCCGGCAGGCGTTCGGCCAGCACAAAGGGTTTCAGCGCATCTCGGGTCAGAATGTTCTGAACCAGTTTCAATCCCCGGATCGACATTTCGCGATCATAAGGGTCGGACAGATAGTTTGGGTCGATCAATGGCATGTCGGCGGGGTTGGCACTTTGCAATCGCACAGAACCACGGGACCGGGGGCGCAGGTGACAGGCGTTCAGGGTCACGCCGCCATTAGGCATCGCCTCAACTCCCGCTTCGATCCCGGTGCCCAGACCCAGATGCATCTGTATATCGGGTGATCGTGCATCGGGGTCGGCATACCAAAACCCGCCCGTTTCAAACAATGACGATGCCACCGGCCCTGTTCGGGTTAACAAATACTGCAGCCCGGCAAAGATCGAATTGTGCAGCTTGGCAAAGCGATCATAGGTATGTGGCCCCGTGACCTCGCAAATCGCATAAAGGTCCAGATGGTCCTGCAGATTCCCGCCCACATTCGGTTGGTCCAGCACCACGTCGATCCCCAGCCCGGTCAGGTGGTCCACAGGACCGATCCCCGACAGTTGCAGCAATCGTGGAGAGCCGATGGCACCCGAGGACAAAATCACTTCACACGCGGCGGTGATGTGGGTCCCGTCAGCCAGTTCGACCCCGGTTGTACGCCCCCCTGTGACCATGATCCGCCGCACCTGGGTGCCCAGCTGTACCGTCAGATTGCGCCGATGTCTGTTTGGTGCCAGAAAGGCCATTGCCGCTGATGACCGACGCGCATTTCGCTGGG
Source organism: Paracoccaceae bacterium (assembly GCA_014623385.1). Classification (GTDB taxonomy): domain Bacteria; phylum Pseudomonadota; class Alphaproteobacteria; order Rhodobacterales; family Rhodobacteraceae; genus JACOMT01. The sequence goes on along the minus strand of JACOMT010000046.1, from coordinate 1,882 downwards.
TCAGTTGATAATACCCCGCACCATCCTGACGTGGGCCGTTCATATCGCGGGTTTCCGGGATACCCAATTCGCCCGCCGCAGCAATAAACGCATCACAAATGGGCAAGGGCGCGGCGGGCATGGACACGCCCAACGGGCCGCCCTGGCCGTGGAATTCACTGTTATAGGTGTCGTTATCCTCGGATTTTTTGAAATAGGTAAGAACGTCGGCATAGCTCCACCCATCACACCCCATTTGTCGCCATTCATCGTAATCCTGTACCGCGCCGCGCGTGTAGATCTGGGCATTGATTGCCGATCCTCCACCGATGACTTTGGCCTGGGTGTAGTTAAAAACTTTCCCCTGCATGTGCTTTTGCGGTGTCGTTACCCAGCCCCAACTGCCAAGGCCTTTGGTCATCTTGGCAAATCCGGCGGGCAGGTGGAACAAAGGATGCAGGTCGCTACCGCCGGCTTCCAGCAACAAGACCGATACATCCGCCTGTTCAGACAAGCGCGCAGCGATGACCGAGCCCGCTGATCCGCCGCCTATGACAATGAAATCATATCCTTTGGCCATCATCGTGCCTCAAAGCCGCGCGATGGACAGGCCGCCATCCACCAGGATGACGGCACCTGGTTATCGGCCAGCGGAACTGTGATTGATCCGATATTCACCGGTGCCCCCCATCGTTGGGCCGATACCAGCCCGTCCTCGATCAGGGCTGTGTATTTATCATTTACTCCCGCCGTCATAGTCATATCGGTGGCGATGATCCCCGGGCACAGTCAGAATACGCCGACCCCGTGGGGACCAGCCGAACCGCAAAGAGCTCGCTCATCATCGCCGCACCCGCCTTTGCCACACAATATTCGGCACGCTTGATCGAGGCCATTGCAATACTGACCAAGGTCACAAAGGTAATCGAACGATAGGTTTTGCCCGGCTGGTCCAACATGCGCCGTGCCACCGCTTGTGCCGGGGAAAACACGCCATGCAGGTTTACGCCCATGAAAACGTCATAATTCTCCGGGTGCAGATCCAACACATCCCCCGGACGGGTGAGCCGACGCTCGCATTGCTGATCAGCGTGGTGATCGACCCCATTGCCACACCGATATCGTCCAGGAAAGCCGTAGTATGATCGATATCCACCACGTCATGTTGGAAATAGGCCGCTTGGTCCCCCAGTCCTTTCAGCACATGTTGCGCCGCAGCTGAGTCGGAACCAGGGTACGAGGCAATCGCCACGTGATACTTCGCCTTGGTCAAGGCCCGAGAAATCCCAAAACCGATACCCTGTTGATCCCTAATGACAAGTGCAACCTTGGTCATACTGCAAAATTCTTTTGGCAATGTGGTGCCTGGCGCGCAGGGCCAAAGCCGCGACTGTGCGTGCGGGATTGACGGCGGCAGAGGTCGGCAGGACAGAGGCGTCCACGATAAAAAGATTAGGATGATCATGGCTGCGGCATTAGGTGTCGACCACACTATGTACGGCCCAATTTGACCGCCGCCAATCCAGATGGACCTGATGGCCGATGCCTGTCACTCGGCTTTGCGGAGTTGGCAGATCTGTGGATATCGCATAATAAAGCAAAGCTGCGTACCGCGATCCAATAGGCCAGCCATCCCGGCAGCCACATGTTTCCGGCCAGGATCGGCCCGGTGATCTTACCTAGCATCTGCATATTTCCCAACGGTGCACCGCCTTGCTCATCGGAGAGGTAACGGTCATTCTATATAACCGTCTTTTGGTAGATTGCACGGTTTTTCTTCAAGGGGTGCAGGGCCAGCACAGCAGAACGATTGTGTTTTATGAAATTGTGCCCCACCTGATCGGACCGATTTGCCCGCCAAGTAGGATAGTTGTCATTGGCTGATGATAGCAACAACGTGGCA
>JACOMT010000045.1 GCA_014623385.1 Paracoccaceae bacterium | reverse complement strand
CAAATTCAGCCAACATACCCAACCCTGTCGCTTGACAATATATGTCTTTTGTGCCACATAACCCTACAAAAGGAGAGACTTATGACAACCACACGGTTTGCCCCGTCCCCAACTGGTAATCTCCATGTCGGTAATCTGCGTACGGCTTTGATGAACTATCTTATTGCCCGCAAGGCGCGAGGTACGTTTATACTGCGCATAGACGATACCGACCTTGAACGCTCTAGTGGAAAATATGTAGACTCCATTAAAGACAGCTTGAACTGGCTGGGATTGCACTGGTGCCGAGAAGAGCGGCAATCTGAACGTTTCAATCAGTATGTCGAAGCAGTTGACAAACTACATGGTCTGGGGCGTCTATACGAAGCTTTTGAAGCCCCTAACGATTTGAAACTTAAACGGAAAGCTAAGGTCAAAGCAGGCAAGCCCCCGGTTTATGACCGCGAGGCTATGGTTCTTACCCAGGAAGAAAAGGAAAAATTGCGCACCGAAATGGGCGCGTCTGTGTGGCGGTTCAAGCTTGACCGCAAACGTGTCGAATGGACAGATGGCATTATGGGCGACCTGTCTATTGACGCTGCGAGTGTTTCGGACCCTGTATTAATCCGGCAGGATGGTCGGGTGCTCTATCCCCTTGCTTCGGTTGTGGATGATATTGACATGGGCGTCACGGATGTGGTGCGCGGCAATGACCACGTGACCAATACCGCGGTTCAAATTCAGATTTTCGAGGCGTTAGGCGGCACAGTACCCCGTTTTGCGCATCATGCCCTATTGACTGGCCCTAAGGGAGAGGCACTATCGAAACGGCTGGGTTCAACTCTACCCTTATCGCTTGACAATTTACGCAAGGATAAAGTTGTACCATTTGCATTGCTTAGCATGTTGGCACGTATAGGGTCATCGGACCCGGTAGAGCTGCGCAATAATATGGATGATCTGACCCAAGGTTTTGATTTGAGCAGGTTTGGGGCTGCACCTATCAACTTTGATGTCAGAAGATTGTACGCACTGAATGCGCGTTATCTTCGCAATATGCCAGTGTCTTCGGTTGAGAAAGAGCTTGCAAGCATTGGGATACCGGACAATCTGGCTGAACCATTCTGGTTGGCGGTACGCGACAATATCACTACGCTGCACTGCCTGAAGGAGTGGTGGGCTATGTGCCAGAATGGAGCGGACCCGGTGATTGCGGATGAAGATCGCGATTTTGTGAAAACGGCAATGACCCTGCTGCCTGACCCACCGTTTGACGTAACAACGTGGAAAAAATGGACCACGGCGGTCAAAGCGGTGAGCGGCAGAACCGGTAAAGACCTGTTTATGACCCTGCGCAAAGCACTTACAGGGCGTGAAAGCGGGCCTGACATGTCTGCACTAATGCCGGTGCTACAGGTCGTACGCGCTCGAAATTAAGGCAAATGGCCTATTTATGCGGTGCTGGCCAACATCATCGTCACCGATCCGATCCGCGTTCGACACGAACCACGCAAAAACAGGTCCATCAAACCACTCCTGAACGCCTTCCAAGGGCATACCGTGTTGACTGGTTTGTTTGCAAAGGCCTTGCCCAACTGGTGCTGGTGGCGATCAGGCAGAACCTGCGGGGAGCCGCAAACAGGATCACCCTCACCCCGCAAACACCGGTAATCGCATAACCAGACCACCAAAACCGTTTCACCCGCTGTAAGGCCAGCGGACCGGACAGAGTGGCCAAATCAAAGCTTCCACCGGAAGTCACGCGCTCACGTAGAGGTCTTTGGTAAGGAAAAATCATATAACGCAGATCATCGGAGAAGGCGAAATCACGCAAGATCTCTTCGAACACGCGCTTGGACGACCCAAAGCATTGATTGGCTGCTGATTCTGTGGTTTCGTCCAGCACACCATAGTCATGGTCGCCATAGGTCGCACAGTTAGGCGAAAAGATAAAATTCAGACACCCGGCCGACCACGGCTGCCTTTAGCAGCGTCAGAAACCCCAAAACATTGTTGTGTCAGTATTTTCCGTGCGATGCCACCACTTCGCCCACTTAGCTGAGTGCCGCACAATGCACCACGAACAGCCTTTGGCCCATATTTAGCGAGAACCTCATCTAATCTGGCCCGGTCCGTTAGATCACCTTGTTCAAAAAGACCGAACTTGGCCGCGCCCTGCCACCCCGCGAGCAGATTGTCATAGGTCACCGGCATCAAGTCTGTGATTCGTAATACCTTTAGATACGTGATAAACGTGCGAGCCGCATATAGCCCACACCACCGGTGACCAAAAATGGTGATCATCACTTACTGCGCCGCGTGATTGATTTTGATAATTTCTTCTTCCAGGAATTTGGACAATTCAAATTTCAGATCGTCACGCGCCAGGGCGAAAGCCACGGTCGCCTTCAAAAAGCCCGCTTTGGAGCCGCAGTCAAACCGCTGACCACGGAAGCGATATCCGTAAACCCCAGACCCATCGTTTATGTCCTTGGCAATCGCGTCGGTCAGCTGAATTTCCCCGCCTGTGCCCCGGTTCATTTTGTTCAGGTTGCACATGATTGACGTGCTCAGAATGTAGCGGCCAATGATGGCCAGGTTCGATGGCGCGTCTTCTTTGGCAGGCTTTTCCACCATGCCTTTAACGGAAACAATCGACCCCATGTCCTCTTGCACGTCCAGCACACCATAGGAAGAAATTTCTTCCGGCGGTACTTCCATCACGGCAACCATGTTACCGCCAGTTTTTTTATAGGTTTCCACCATTTGCTGTAAACAGGCCACGTCGGCTGCAATCACGTCGTCCGGCAGGATCACGGCAAAAGGTTCATTTGTGATCAGACGGCGAGCGCACCACACCGCATGACCCAGACCCAATGCCTTGTGTTGGCGGATATACGCGATAGCACCGCTTTCCATATCGGTCTGTTTCAACAGCTCCAACATGTCGGTCTTACCCCTACGGCGCAACTCTTCCTCAAGTACAGGTGAACAGTCAAAATAATCTTCCAATGCGCTTTTGCCGCGCGAGGTGACAAAAATAAACTCCTTGATCCCGGCAGCCCGTGCCTCATCAATGGCGTACTGGACCAATGGGCGGTCCACCAAGGTCATTATCTCTTTTGGAACAGACTTGGTCGCTGGCAAAAAACGCGTCCCCAGCCCAGCAACCGGAAAAATGGCCTTGGTTACTTTTTTTTGCATCATGGCTCTCCATTAAAGGGTGCAGCATAATTGCGACCCGCAATTCGCAATTACCGCAATTAATTGTAGTTGTAGTTGTAATTTTCCTCGGGTGCTTTTGAAACCTGCTCACTAGGACCCGCAAAAATTTGGCAAAAACCACACGGTAAACCACCGCTTGGTTGAGCAGATTCACCAAAAGATTGCAAAGTCCGAGGTCGCAAGGTCATGCAGTGTCCATGCTTTGCATCATGGCTTCGATTTTGGGCACGTCTTCGGGGTTGTTCAGTTCCCAGAACATCCGGCCACGTGCTTCGACCTCAATACACAGAACGCGCTTACCGTTCTCCAGAAATCGCAGCTGTTCCAACCCTTCCAGGTATTCCAGCGGACCAGATTGCCAGCCGGGATAGGCACGCAAGGTTTCCGGTCGATAAGCGTACACACCAACATGGAGAAACACTGGCGTAGGCGTGTCAGCTGGATAGCTTTCGCTGGTGAATGGAACCACTTCCTTGGAAAAATAGAGGGCCGAACCCGACCCGTCGAACACCGCCGTCGTGCCCCCAACGCGGCCAGCCTTACGGTCCGCCAGCAATCTAGCCAGTGTTGCCCCATCGCATCGCAGGACAGGCGTGGTCAGCTCCGCATCCGGGGCACTCCTAATACCTGCAATCAGGTCTTCGATAAACCAGACCGGAGTTAGTGGTGCGTCGCCCTGCAGGTTGACTACGATGTTATGCGTTGTATCCAGTCGGTCCAGCGCATCGGCACACCGTTCCGTACCGTTGGCACAGTTTTCGGATGTCATCACGACCTCCGCCCCAAAACCCTGTGCCGCTGCCTTGATCCTTGTGTCATCCGTCGCCACAACTACCCGATCAACGCCGGACACGGCACAGGCAGCACGCCACGACCGTTCAATCAGCGTCCGGTCAACGCCCGTTGCTCCGCGTAGCGTCACCAAAGGCTTGCCCGGATAGCGCGACGACGCGTACCGGGCAGGAATGACAATGACGACGGACATTACGCCTTTTTCAGCTCGACCCCCGGCGCGTAAGCGATGAAAGGGGGGTTCATATACCCATCTTTGCCATAGGTCAAGGGTGAATGATCGTCAAAACTCACGACGTGTCCGCCCGCACCCAGCAAAACCGCGTGCCCGGCAGCGGTGTCCCATTCCATGGTACGCCCGACGCGGGGATAAAGATCGGCCTCGCCCGTGGCCACTAGACAGAACTTCAATGATGATCCGGCACTTTTGCTGTTTCTGACTTTGTATTTGTTGATGTAATCCTCGGTCGCCTGATCACGGTGCGATTTGCTGGCCACAATCACCAGGCCGCTATTGTCGGGCGAAGACACCGATATCGGATTGATCTCGCCAATAACCTCTGGATCAAAATTCCCGGATTCCTCCACGGCTCTGCCATCAGCTAGGGTAAAGAAAATGCGGTTTTTGGCCGGGGCATAAACAACGCCACGGGTCGGCACGCCATCTTCGACCAAAGCGATGTTCACGGTGAAATCATCATGGCGGTTGATGAACTCTTTGGTGCCGTCAAGTGGATCAACAATCAGAAATGTATTGCCTTTCTCGCTGTGAAAATCGGCTTGTTCCTCCGTAATCAGAAGAGTGTCTGGGAAAGCGGCACGCAGCCCGTCAGATATCAGCACATCCGCTGCTTCGTCCGCAACAGTTATGGGGCTTTCGTCTGGCTTGATCTTAACGTCAAAGCTATCTGCATCATGATAGATTTCCATGATCTTGGAACCAGCCTCAATAGCTATTTTTCGCATCACGGGGATCAACTGCTCATAGGTCATAGAAATCTCCTCTGTCTTTGGCTTTGATTGAAAATATCGACGCAGCCCCCCTTTATAAAATAAGGCTAACGGGACGGCAAGAATTCCGTGGCACATCAGGAAATTGTCGCAGCTGGTGGTAGAAACTGTTCGGATATTGATTAAAATCAGACGTGCCTAAGTGCATTCATTATGTTTTTGAGGGAATAACTTTCAGGCTGCGCCATGGTTTCGGTCGCGCTGGCAGTCACGCTTTGATTTCCGGATTTTATCAAAATTCTTTCAATTGCCCATAAACGCGCCAATATAATTCGGGCATAATAAAATGTTTATCGCAAATACGTTACCCGGTTGCATGCTTGCCATTAGGATGCTTCCATCAGCTGGAATGTCCGCCCCCTAATCTACCACTCGCAAGGTCAGGCTCAGCCGTCCACCTCTGGGTAATATGCGAGAAGAGCCTGGACGAATCCGGTCAATCCCGTGATAAGCTAGTCTGGCCAGACCGCCCATGACCACCGCATCACCAGAGCTCAACCAGATTGATTCCGTCTTGCCGCCCTGCGTGGCATTACCCATCCTAAACAACCCATCATCGCCCAAGCTTATCAATAAAACCGGCCAAGATAAATCAGCCTCATCCTTGTCCTGATGCAGTCCCATTTTCGCATCAGGCCCATAGTGGTTGATCAAACAGCAATCGGGCGCGCGATCAGCTGTCACCAGATCTTCCCAAATCTTCAATATCCTGCGCGGAATATCGGGCCAAACGGTACCCTGCGGATGGAGGTCCGCGTAGCGGTATCCGGACCGGTCCGAAATCCAGCCGTATTTGCCCGCCGAGGTCATGCGTACGGACATCGGCTTGCCACTGGGCGTAACCGGTATCACTAGTGGCGCGGCTTTCAGAACCGCGCGTATATCCTGAATCAGATCAATCTGCGCTGCAATATCCAAATAGCTTTTGTAAATGTCAAAGCTGCGGACCGTCAGACGGGTCATTGGGGTCTCCGATGTGACACCATACACCAATACACTATAAAAACCTCAGAATCCCAGTCCCGTTGCGGGCTCCCTGTTGCAGACACCCGACACCCTCCTTATATGTGGCACGATGCGCGGACGGGCTTGGCCCGTGCCGTGAATAAGATCGGGGCTACGGCTACGATGCCTAAACGGGTCTATGCCTCGGGACATCGTCTTGAGTTTAGAAGGAATCAAAAATGACCAAAGCAATTGGTATTGACCTTGGGACGACAAACAGCTGCATCGCAATTATGGACGGTGCGCAACCCCGGGTTATCGAAAACGCAGAAGGGGGCCGAACGACTCCGTCAATCGTAGCGTTCACCCATGACGAACGCCTGGTCGGCCAGCCTGCAAAACGTCAGGCCGTGACCAACCCCGACAATACGGTCTTTGGAGTAAAGCGACTGATCGGGCGCCGGTTTGACGATCAGAACCTGGCCAAGGACATAAAGAACCTGCCCTACAACGTGATTAACGGCGGCAATGGCGACGCATGGATAGAAGCCAATGGCGAAAAGTATTCATCGTCGCAAATCTCTGCCTTCATTCTGGGTAAGATGAAAGAAACCGCCGAAAGCTATCTTGGAGATCATGTTACCCAGGCAGTGATCACTGTTCCGGCCTATTTCAACGACGCCCAGCGCCAGGCAACCAAGGACGCGGGCAAAATTGCCGGGCTGGAGGTCTTGCGCATCATCAACGAACCGACTGCGGCGGCACTTACCTATGGTCTGGACAAAAAAGACACACAAATGATTGCCGTTTACGACTTGGGCGGCGGCACTTTTGACGTAACCATTCTGGAAATCGACGATGGCGTGTTTGAGGTCAAATCCACCAACGGGGACACGTTTCTGGGCGGTGAAGATTTCGACATGCGCATCGTCAATTACTTGGCGGATGAGTTCAGAAAGACAAACGGAGTCGACCTGACCAAGGACAAAATGGCACTTCAACGGCTGAAAGAAGCCGCTGAGAAAGCCAAGATTGAACTGTCTTCGTCGTCTCAAACAGAAATCAACCAGCCGTTTATTTCGATGGATCCCAACGGCGGCCAGCCACTGCACATGGTGATGAAACTCACCCGAGCCAAATTGGAATCGCTGGTCGGCGACCTCATCAAGAAATCTATGGCCCCATGTAAGGCGGCGTTGAAAGACGCCGGACTATCGGCGGCCGATGTGGACGAGGTTGTTCTGGTTGGTGGTATGACCCGAATGCCGAAAGTAATCGAAGAAGTCACAAAATTCTTTGGCAGGGAACCGCACAAGGGCGTGAACCCGGATGAGGTTGTGGCCATGGGGGCCGCGATCCAGGCGGGCGTTCTGCAAGGTGACGTCAAGGACGTGGTTCTGCTGGACGTGACCCCGCTGTCCCTGGGCATTGAGACATTGGGCGGTGTCTTTACCCGCCTGATCGACCGCAACACCACGGTCCCGACGAAGAAAAAACAAATATTTTCAACCGCCGAGGACAATCAGAACGCGGTGACTATTCGCGTGTTCCAGGGCGAACGGGAAATGGCGGCTGACAACAAGCTCTTGGGCGAGTTCAACCTGGAAGAGATCCCACCAGCACCACGCGGTATACCGCAGATTGAGGTGACCTTTGATATCGACGCCAACGGCATCGTGTCGGTTGGTGCGGCGGACAAGGGCACCGGCAAGGAACAAAAGATAACGATACAAGCCTCAGGCGGCCTTTCGGATGAAGAAATAGAACGGATGGTTAAAGAGGCAGAGGAAAACGCCGAAGCCGACAAGGCCCGAAAAGAACTGATCGAGGCCAAAAACCAAGCCGAAAGCCTGATCCATTCGACCGAAAAGTCAATGGAAGATCATTCGGGCAAGGTAGATCCAGCCACGATTGAAGCCATCAAACTGGCCATTGCTGCGCTTAAGGACGAGCTGAAAACGGAAAATGTCGACAAGATCAAATCGGGCATCCAGAACGTCACCGAAGTAGCGATGAAATTGGGCGAAGCAATCTATAAGGCCAGCCTAGAAGACAACGACGGTGAACCCGCGGCCGATGACCCGCGGGGTGATCAGGATGACGATGACATTGTCGATGCCGAGTTTGAGGACCTGGATGACAGCAAGCGTGCCTGAGGCATAAACCTGAACCAAACTGGTCTGAGCCCGGACCAGTTTGGTTCCGGGAAAGGGGGCATACAATGTCAAAACGTGATTTCTATGACTTGCTTGGCGTGTCCAAAAGTGCATCCGCCGACGAGATCAAAAAGGCTTATCGCAAGAAAGCCAAAGAACTGCATCCTGATCGAAATTCGGACAATCCCAATGCCGAGGCTGCGTTCAAGGAAGCCAACGAAGCATACGAAATTCTCAAGGACGCTGAGAAAAAGGCGGCCTATGACCGTTTCGGCCATGCCGCATTTGACGGCGGCATGGGCGGTGGCGGGCCACGTCCTGGTCAAGGGTCTAGAGATTTTAGTGCTTTTTCGGACGTGTTTGACGACCTCTTTGGGGATTTTATGGGCAATCGGCGCGGCAGTGGCGGTCAACGGGCCACGCGCGGCTCAGACTTGCGGTACAACCTGCGCGTCACACTGGAAGATGCGTTTTCCGGTCTGCAAAAGACAATCAAAGTACCGACCTCGGTCACCTGTGGATCGTGCGATGGCACTGGTGCCGAAGGCGGTGTGGAACCCGCAACCTGTCCAAACTGTTCGGGCATTGGGAAGGTCCGCGCCCAACAGGGTTTTTTTACCGTCGAACGCACCTGCCCAACCTGCTCCGGCCTGGGTCAGATCATCAAAAACCCATGCAAAACCTGTGGCGGTGCCGGGCGCGTCGAAAAGGATCGCGCACTGAACGTCAACATTCCGGCAGGTGTTGAAACCGGTACACGCATTCGACTGGCGGGCGAAGGAGAGGCTGGGCTACGCGACGGGCCTTCCGGCGATCTCTATATCTTTGTAGAGGTAGCTCAGCACGATCTGTTTGAACGCGACGGTGCCAATCTCTATTGCCGCGTCCCGGTCAGCATGGCGAAGGCCGCGCTGGGCGGCGCGATCAAGGTTCCGACAATCGACGGTGGACGCGGGCGAGTTCAGATCCCAGCGGGCAGCCAATCTGGCCGCCAGATGCGTTTGCGGGGCAAAGGGATGCCAGAACTGCGCGGCGGCGGTACGGGTGACATGATTATCGAACTGGCAGTGGAAACACCGGTGAACCTGACATCCAAGCAGAAAGAATTATTGGAAGAATTCGAACGGCTCAGCGAAGACAACAATCCGGAAACCAAATCTTTCTTTTCTTCTGTCAAATCCTTTTGGGACGGGATGAAAGGGTAAAGGATTGTCATGAAAAGGGGCCGTTTGGCCTCGTTCTTTGTACGTTAACCTTATGGCAACCATGGATACGGCATGCTGTTGGCATGTCTCGTTCTACATTTACCGAAGCCCCTTTGCCGCTCCCTGACACGGGCGACCCCGCTGCGCCGCTTGTGGTACCGGACGCAAAGGGGCGGCTGCCATCTTATATTCAGGATCATCGCAAACGCCTGCGCGCGCGATTTCGCGACGGGGGAGCGGCGGCGATGCCGGACTATGAACTGCTAGAAATGATCCTGTTCCGCGCCCTGGCCCGGCAGGATACCAAACCGCTAGCACGCAGCTTGCTGGACCATT
>JACOMT010000044.1 GCA_014623385.1 Paracoccaceae bacterium | reverse complement strand
AGGGCCAACCGGGACGCCCTGCGCGGTCGCCCCATTGACGGGATCATGCGAACAGCCGCCGTCATTGACCCCTGCGGGCCCGGGGAAAACGCGGGTGCAGGCTGAACGCCAACCGCCGCGTTCGGGTTGCGCAATGCTTTGGAATGCCTATGCCACGATGAAGCACCGCCCGCGGGCAGAACCTGCGGGGTGCCGCAAGCAGGTCATCCTCACCCCGCCAACACCAGACCACCAAAACCGCTTTGCCCAAGGCCAGCGGACCGGACAGGATGGCCAAATCCGGGCTTCCGCCAACAATCGCCCTGTCACGCAGAGGCCATCGGCGGTGGCGGCCGGGATGAAAATGCTGTACCGGTCGCCCGGTGGGATGCTGGAATGATGCTGGAATGATGTGCGTTCGCTGATCATGGCCTGGCCGCGGAGTACACGAAGCTGGACCAATGCCGCCGCTTGCAATCATGATCATCCACGGCTAGCAAGGTCCCTGAGCCAAGGGGGGCTTGAATGGACGATCTGAAGACGAAATATCTTGGCCAAATCGCCGATGCGGTTGATGAAGCCGCATTGGAGGCCATTCGCGTGGCCGCCGTCGGTAAAAAGGGCGAAGTGGCCCTGAAAATGCGTGAGCTGGGAAGGATGACACCAGAAGATCGTCAGGTCGTCGGTGCTGCCCTGAACGCGCTCAAATACGAAATCAACGCGGCCCTGGCTGCCAGGAAATCGGCATTGGCAGACGCCGCGATGGATGAACGGCTGCGGTCAGAATGGCTGGACGTGACCTTGCCCGCGCGCAACCGGCGGGTCGGAACGCTGCACCCGGTCAGCCAGGTTAGCGAAGAAGTAACCGCTATCTTTGCCGAGCTCGGGTTTTCGGTTGCCGAAGGTCCCCGGGTTGACACGGATTGGTACAACTTTGATGCGCTGAACATCCCGTCGCATCACCCGGCACGCGCTGAAATGGATACCTTCTATATGCACCGTGCCGAAGATGACAACCGCCCGCCGCACGTGCTGCGCACCCATACCTCTCCGGTGCAGATCCGGTCTATGGAGGTGATGGGTGCCCCATTGCGCATCATTTGCCCGGGTGGCGTATACCGTGCTGATTATGACCAGACGCATACGCCAATGTTCCACCAGGTCGAAGGCCTGGCACTGGACACCGACATTTCCATGGCCAACCTTAAATGGGTTCTGGAAGAATTCGTCAAGGCGTTTTTCGAAATCGGCGCCGTCGAATTGCGATTCCGTGCCTCGCATTTCCCGTTCACCGAACCCTCGGCCGAGGTGGATATTCGATGTTCCTGGAAAGGCGGGTCATTGAAAATCGGCGAAGGCGATGATTGGATGGAAATCCTCGGCTCGGGCATGGTCCACCCGAAGGTTATCACCGCAGGGGGCATCGACCCTGATGTCTATCAGGGCTTTGCCTTTGGTATGGGCCTCGACCGTATCGCGATGCTGAAATACGGCATTCCCGATTTGCGCGCGTTTTTTGAAAGCGACCTGCGCTGGCTGCGTCATTACGGGTTCAGTGCGCTGGATATGCCAACACTACACGGAGGATTAAGCAGGTGAACGCGAAGCTCGCTGTCCCCGGTTCCGGCCAATGACGCATAGCCGCCCCCGGAACATTTTACGGTCATCGGCCAGTCGATCTACTGTCCCGAAGGCTGGGTAGAGATAGCAGCGGCGATTGTGACACTGGAATCCGGGCACAAACACAATCCGCCGCAAGGCACCGGAAACGAACACCGGCAGCAGCGTGGCCCATATTTCGGCTGCGTCCACAGGGGATAATGGACAGGGGATAATGGTACAACAAAAACAGGCCAGACTTCTACAAACTTCTGATTGATTGTGAAGCGGGCAACGAGCCAACGACGCTATAACGACACTAATATCGTGTCACATGATGTTTCGGCATGTTTCGGCTTGCACTATTGCGTATTACGGATGACCGGGATGGTTTGACGCCCCCCACCGGGTGTTTTGCTGTTGGCATCGGACGGGGTGTACCGTGTGTGGAATTTCGTGTGTGGAATTTATAGCAACCCCAACCCCCGGATGTGAGGTGTGCCGCCGCAGCATATCGGGCTATTCTTTTGCATCCACGATGGCGTGGTCGCACGGTTATCCATCGCGGGCAGACGGAATGGCGGAATGCGCCATGAGTGATTCGGTTACGCTGGATTTGCCCCCCGGTGGGCATTTCATCCCGCCCAGGCTGGACCAGGCACCGGCTGGACGGGAATCCCGGGGCGCACGCTTACCTGTCCCTGACTCCGCGCTGCCCCGGACAGCCGGTACCAACGACCTGCCACTGCGGTCCGTGCCCGCTTGCATTGCGCGTCAATCTTTGCCATTGGCACACACATCACGACGTGCTGGGGAAGCCATATGAAATTCACACTATCCTGGCTGAAAGATCACCTCGAAACCGAGGCGACGCTGGACGACATTCTCTATGCCCTGACCGATTTGGGGTTAGAGGTCGAAGGGGCTGAAAACCCCGCTGACGTGCTGGCACCGTTTACAATTGGACACGTGCTGGAGGCGGAACAGCACCCCGATGCAGATCGTCTGCAGGTGTGCCGGGTCGCCACCGACGAAGGCACGTTGCAGATCATTTGCGGGGCACCGAATGCGCGGGCGGGAATCACCGTCGTCGTCGCCAAATCCGGTGTTTATGTTCCCGGCATCGACACCACGATCAGCGTTGGCAAAATTCGTGGCGTCGAAAGCTATGGCATGATGGTGTCCGAGCGCGAGCTGAAATTATCAGACGAGCATGACAGGATCATCGAATTACCATCGGGTGCAGTGGGAGATCGGTTTGTCGATTGGTTGGCAGACAATGACCCGTCAAAGATCGACCCATTGATTGAAATCGCGGTTATGCCGAACCGCCCGGATGCATTGGGTGTGGCAGGGATCGCACGCGATTTGGCCGCGCGGGGTCTGGGCAAGCAAAAGATCCCAGAGATACCGCATATCACAGGCAGCTTTCGCTGCCCGGTGCAGGTAACCATTGACTCCGACACGCTGGACGGTTGTCCGGTTTTTGCCGGGCGCGTGATCCGCAGGGTAAAAAACGGGCCCAGCCCCGCCTGGCTGCAAGACAGGCTCAGGGCCATCGGTCTGCGCCCGATCTCTGCACTGGTCGATATCACCAACTTTTTTACCTTTGATCACAATCGGCCCTTGCACGTCTTTGACGTGGACAAGGTCGCCGGTGCGTTGCGTGTGCACCGTGCAACTGGCGGCGAGAAAATTATCGCGCTGGATGACAAGGAATACACACTGACCGGTGGCATGATGGTGATTTCCGACGACAACGGTCCGGAAAGCATCGCGGGTATCGTGGGCGGGGTCGAAACCTGTGTAACCGAAGCGACGGTGGATGTCTTTTTGGAAAGCGCTTTTTGGGATTTTATCGAGATCTCCACGACGGGCCGCGCGCTGAAAATCAACTCGGATGCGCGATACCGGTTTGAACGCGGTGTCGACCCGGAATTCACCGTTCCCGGCCTGCATGCCGCGACACAGATGATCCTGGACCTGTGCGGCGGGGAGCCGTCCGAGATTGTGATCGCGGGCGATGTGCCCAATCACAGCCGGTCCTATCGGTTGGACCCGGATAGTGTTCAATCTCTGGTCGGGATGGATATCCCCGAAAGCACCCAGCGGCAGACGCTGACCGCCCTGGGGTTCCGGTTGGACGGAAACATGGCCTTTGTCCCCAGCTGGCGCCCGGATGTTCAGGGCGAGGTAGACCTGGTGGAAGAGGTTGCGCGCATCGCATCGCTGACCAGGTTGCAGGGCAAACCGCTTGCCCGGGCAACTGCCGGATTGCCCAAACCGGTGATGACCGTGCTTCAACGGCGTGAACAGACGGCGCGCCGGACCTGTGCCGCTTTGGGCTATAACGAATGCGTCACCTATTCCTTTATTGATCAGGCGTCGGCATCCCTGTTTGGCGGCGGTGAACCCGGGACGATGCTGGAAAACCCGATCAGCACCGGGATGAGCCATATGCGCCCGTCCCTGTTGCCCGGGCTGTTGCAGGCTGTGGCCCGCAATCAGGCGCGGGGCTATATGGACCTGGCACTGTTCGAGGTTGGGCCAGTGTTCACAGGTGGTGAGCCCGGCGAACAGCAATCGGTTGTGACCGGCGTGCTGGTGGGTCGGACGGGCCCCCGGGATGTCCAGGGCGCGGCACGCACCGTTGATGTGTTTGACGTCAAAGCAGATGCCGGGACAGTATTGGCCGCCATCGGTGCACCGGCCAGGGTGCAGATTCTGCGTGACGGCCCCTCTTGGTGGCATCCGGGGCGGCACGGGCGCATTTGTCTGGGAGCCAGGAAAGTACTGGGCATTTTTGGCCAACTGCATCCCGAAGTGCTGAGTGCTATGGGCATCAAAGGTGCAGCTATGGCCTTTACCATCTGGCCCGGTGAGGTTCCGCAGCCCCGCAAGGCCGATACCAGCCGACCGGCGCTGGAACTGCGCGACCTGCAGGCGGTGGAGCGGGATTTTGCCTTTGTTGTAGATAATACGGTGGAGGCACTGACACTCGTCAATGCCGCCGCCGGTGTGGACAAGGCATTAATCGAAGAGGTCCGGGTGTTTGACGAATTCACTGGCGACAGCGTGGGAGAAGGGAAAAAATCACTGGCCATCACCGTCCGGCTGCAGCCCCTGGAAAAAACCCTGACAGAGGCTGAAATTGGAACGGTGTCTGCCAGGATCGTGGAACAGGTCGCCAGGGCTACCAAAGGGGAATTGCGTGGGTAATCTTGACCGCGCCGTGATCAGATCAAAAACCGGGCCTCGGCGTCGCGGTGTCGCGCGTTCCGAACGCACACCGATCACGCTGCCAGCATCGCCATTCCGGGTGCTGAGCCAGACAAATACCGGCACGACCACAAGGCATGACCACAAGGATGGTATGATGAACGCGATCCGTACGTGCAAGGGCGTGCAAGGGGGGGGCGGATGCGGTGGCCGTGCGATGGAATGCTGCCTTTGACGCGGGATATGCCGCCGCCCCTGGAAAGTTGATGATTATTCTGTACGGGCCGGACCATGCCGTGGACGGCCCCCACCCTGGCTGTCGCGGAACAGCCGGGCCGGGTGGTGGATTTTTGCGGCATGTCCTGACAGGGGGTCAGGCGCGGTGCGGGATGTTGACCCCCTTTGCACGGGCAGGCCGTTCCAGGACCCTGTCCAGAATATGCATGGCCGATTTCCCCCCGGGATTTCAGGGCCGGAATCCGCGACAAAATACGGATGGTCAAGGGGGCGGAAAGCAGGGATTAACCGCCATTGCAGGGGCGTTTAACGGGGCTTTACGGGGGCGTTAACGGGCCTGGGCGGGGTTGGTGCGGCGGCGGGGTGCGCGGTGATCCGTCCGGGGGAACCTGGGGTGATGACGGCGGCCCGAGCAGGGCACCCGGCCTTCTGCACCGACCCGGTCGGGTCACGCAGAGGTCTTGTGATGATAGGCCCGGCAGGACCTGAACCTGCAGCCAAAGCGTTATGAGCGCTGAGCCACGGGCCCGGGTAGCGGGCGAGGCGCGACGCGCGGATCAGGGCGGGGTCATCGGCGGCGCTTTCAGGGGCGGGGGATGTTCCGTCGCGCCCATTGGGCCATCCGGGCACCCATGCGGTCAGGGCCGAACTGGTCGATGGCCAGGCGACTGGCACCGGTGATGGCGTGGGCGTAGTCGATGTATCCGACGCGCGACAGGAGTCATTAACCATTGGTTTAACACCGTGGGCACCGCCCGGCTTTCCGGGCTCGGCATGGGAATCCCCGATGTATCAAAGGCTTATTTCATACCGTTGGTTATGGCGAATGGTTATGGCGAAAAACCCGCACGGGCCGGACCGGAGACAGACCAGAGACACAAGGATCCGTCATACTCCCGTCCCGGTTTGTGCCGCGCGGTATGCCGACAAGGCATCTTGCACCCGCCGCACCCTAGCCCGGCTGGGGCAGGGCATGGATCACCCAGGCAACCACCATAGCGACATAGGTCAGATGGTGCAATGCCTGATCTACACCCACCGCGCGCCAGAACCCGGCCATTTTGGGCGTGTATGCCTTCATCTTGCTATAGGCCGCCTTGCCCCAGTCGATGTGGAAATGAACGATCCATTCGGCAATTAACGTCACAATGATGAACGGCACCGGTGCGCCGACAATGACAAAGGCGATGCCAGACCCTGCCGCGTGAATCCCCGCATGTTGCGCCCGTCCCATATGCGCATATGTGCTGCGGTTCACCAGCATTTTGGTTGTTTGCAAAAAGAAATCGGCAAATAAGTGCTTGATCTGCAGCAAAACCAACAGAGAAAAAATAGACACCAGATATTCAGACACGCCATCCTCCGGTTACACCTACACCCAAGGGTTAAAACCAGCTTAACCACACAATTTGCCCGTTGCAAACCCGCCGTCGCCTGAGGCGTATTAATAGGCTCGACGGGTAAAATTCGCTTTGCATTCGGGCAATCCGATGCCAGAAAGAGCCCGGGTTATCCGCTACGTAACCGGACGAGGCGGCAAAATTCAGGGTCGGACACATCGAACGTACATTATTCGCCTTTATCTGGAAGTACTCAAAGCGCGATCAGATCACCCTGCTGATTGTGACGGCGGCGCTGTTCCCGCTGCTCTACCTGACCCTCGAACTGCCCAAACGCATTATCAATGATGCCATTGGTTCCCGGTCCAGCGTCATCGACGTTTTGGGGTTCGAAATCCCGCAAATCGAATTCCTGTTGATCCTGTGTTTTGCCTTTCTGTTATCGGTGTTGGCCCATGGCCTGCTGAAAATGCGGATCAACACAATGAAAGGCGTGTTGGCCGAACGCATGTTGCGGAGGCTGCGGTATCAGCTGATCAGTCGCATCCTGTGCTTTCCCGGACCCTACTTTGAACGGGTGAGCCAGGGCGAATTGGTGTCCATGGTCACTGCAGAAAGCGAACCGATGGGCGGGCTGATGGGTGATGCGCTCAGCCAGCCGGTGTTGCAGGCAGGTCAGATGCTGACCATTCTGGCCTTTCTGTTTGTCCAGAGCTTCTGGTTCGGTTTATCGGCGGTTGCGTTGATCCCGCTGCAGGCCTGGTTGATCCCGAAACTGCAACGCCAGATAAACCTGTTGAATAAAACCCGCATTCAAGAGGTGCGGGGCCTGGCCGCCGAGATCGGGGAAAGCGCGGCAGGCGCCCCGACACTGCGGGTCAATGGCGGCTGGCGCTACCGCATGGCAATCATCACCGACCGTCTGGCACGGTTGTTCAGTGTCCGATTCGACATCTATCAAAAAAAGTTCTTCATGAAGTTCATTAACAACTTCATCGGCCAGTTGACCCCGTTCTTCTTCTATTCTGTGGGTGGGTTTCTGGTGCTGCAGGGGTCGGTAACCATCGGTGCGCTGGTTGCGGCCCTGTCCGCGTACAAGGACCTCAGCTCGCCCTGGAAAGAACTGTTGGCCTATTACAACCAGACCCAGGATATGTCGCTGCGGTGGGAGGTAATAGTGGAACGCTTTGCCCCCTCCGGGATGCTTGACGAATCATTGATCTATGGCGAACCGGGGAAAGTGCCACAACTGTCTGGCGATGTTGTGCTGGATCAGGTAACCGTACGGGATCCGGATGGCAACCCGGTGCTGGAAAATATCTCGATGACCATGCCGTCCGCAGGCGTTGTCGCAATCGCCGCCGCCAGCGAGGAAGACCGCCGCGCCATGGCCGATCTGCTGACGCGAGAGGTGACACCATCCATCGGGTCGGTGTATATCGGTGACCAGGACCTGTCACAACTGCATCAGGCGGTTATCGCCGCCCGGATCGGTCATGCCAGCTCGCGGCCCGTCATGTTCCGTGGCAGTTTCGGGGACAATATCCTGATGCCGCTGCGGCCGCGCCCGGTCCATGATGACCAGTTCGCGCAGTTCATGGCCGAGGCAAAGCGCGCCGGCAACAGCCCGGACCCGGTCCATGCCGATTGGCTGGATCCGTCGATGGCAGGTCGTCACAACGCCGATGAACTGCGCGATTGGTGGGTCGCCCTGATCGAGGGGATGGGGTCAGGACGCCGGTTGTTCCGCCGCGCGCTGGAACAGAAATTCGACCCCGCCGCGCATCCGGAATTGACCGCGCGGCTGATTGAATTGCGGCCCACGGTGCAACAGGCGATTCGCGACGCGGGGCTGCAGCGACATGTTCATTTCTTCAGCCCCGACCTTTACAACCATGCGCTGCCGGTTGCGGAAAACATGCTGTTTGCCACCAGCGGGGTCCCGGTGACCGCGGATATGCTGACCGTCCGGCCCGCGTTTCTGGCCAGGCTGAGACAGCTGCGGGTTGATCAGAGCCTGGTCGATATCAGCCGCGATGTGGTCGACATGCTGCACCAGATCTTTGGCATGGATGGCACCGATCACCCGCTGTTTCGCAATCTGGGCCTGGACCCCGAAACCTATGAACGGGCGCTGGAACTGGCAGGCAAAAGCCGCGCCAGCGGTGCCAGCGCCCTGACATCCGAAGAGCTGGCCCAACTGGTTATTGTTCCGGCCAACATCAGCGCCGAACAGATCGGCCTGACCTTTCCCGACGAGGTACAGGATCACATCCTGCGGATGCGCCACGACCATAGCGATGATTTGCTGGCAATGCTGAACGGGATATTCAAAAGACTGGATATCAGGGAACACGCGCAGGGTCTGACCGTTTTGGAAAACGCGATGTTCGGGAAATTGTCCGATAATGCGGGCAGCAAGGGCGAGGAAATTCGCAATGTGGTGGCCGATCTTCTGACCGGGGCCAAACTGCGCGAGCTGATCCTGCACCTGATCTATGAGGTGCCGATCACGCTGGGCGGGGCAAATGTGCCCGCGCTCTTTGCCGAATCATTGTCTTTTTCCCGGGCCACAATCAAACGCCCTGATCTTTTGATAATGGAACAGGCACTGTCGAGCTATGATGTGGATACCCGGCAAGAGGTCCACGAAAAACTGCGCCAATTGCTGCCCGATACCTTGCTGGTCTATTTGAACGAAAGCTTTGAAAACCCCGATGCCTTTGACCTCTACGTCGAGATACAACAGGGCCAAATCGTCACAGATGAGCTCGAAACAGCAGGGTCAGACGACGAAGCCGCCAGCGCGAATCTGTCGCGCAAGGTACGGGCACTTGAAACCACACCGCTGTTCTCCGGGTTGAACCGGAAACAAATGCGGCTATTGGCCTTTGGCGCGCGGTGGTATCACGCGCCCAAAGGCGAAGTGGTGTTCAACAAGGGCGACCCGGCACGGGACGGTGCCTATATGGTGATCGAGGGCGAGGTCGGATTGCACCTGCCGCAGGCGGATGCCAAAGATACCCGGATCGCAACCGTTGGGCCGGGCGGGATCGTGGGTGAATTGGGCCTCATCCGCAAACTGCCCCGCGTCCTGACCATGGTGGCCGAAACCGACATAACCTGTTTGCGTATCGGTGAGGAAGAGTTTCTGGCCGTCGTCGAAAACGACGCGGCCACCGCGTTCAAATTGTTGCAGGTGGTTGCCGGTTATGTATCCAGCTAGCCACGCCACCGGCCCTGGTTCCCCTGTTTCGAATCGTCGTTTCGAATCATCCGCGGCATTCAGTAAATTTTATGTTCACTTCCCGCCAATTTGGGCTTGCGTGCTGGTGCAGGCTGTGACTAGCTACGATTCTGTCAATCACGGGCAAACCGGCATTCAGAAAATTTTATGTTCGCTTCCCGCAAATAAGGGCTTGCATACTGGTACAGGCCGTGATTAAATACGGTTCAATCCGGGTAAACCATCCGGGTAAACCATCCGGGTAAACCATCCGGGTAAACCA
>JACOMT010000043.1 GCA_014623385.1 Paracoccaceae bacterium | reverse complement strand
ATCGTGGGTTGCGAAAAAGGCAATGGGTCGTCGCATCGGACACAGGTGCAAAGAGCTCGAGGCCGCAAAACGGCATGAAGTCCAACCACAGTTGAGGGCGCGCACTCCAGCTTCGGGGTGCCACTGCCCGATCAGCAGACAGTTGAAGCGGACCAGCAGATCATACCCCTGAGGCCCGATCCCGGCACGCCCCAACCCCCGCTTGCGGTTCGGCAAACACCACCGCCAGGCCATGAGTGCGTCAATCCTGGTCAGAACATCATCTGCGCCGATCCAAACCGCGTTCGACACGAACCGCGCCAAAACAGGTGCATCAAACCACCCCTGAACGCCTCCCAAGATACATACCGGATTGATGGTTTGTCCGCAATCCTCCAATTATGCAGAGGTCTTTGTAAGGAAATGCCAGACATAGACATGCCGCCGACATGCCGCCCCTATACCCGACCCAACCCGCAAAGGCGCGTTTGGCGGCGGATATGGGCGGATATGATGGTGCCCTGATCCTTCGGCCTTGCGCCGGGTTGTGGTATCTGCATCTGTTGCTTGACATGTATCACGTGATCCAGTCGGATGGACATATGAGCCGAGATCTAGTTTAATCTTTCACATAAAGTGCTGACCGGAATCAATGTCGGCTGCCGGGCCGAACGCTTTTCCCTCTTTCCGGGATTTCGGCCTCGGCTGTGTTACAGTGCACGCTTGGTTTGCGCAGGTATCAAGGCCCCTTGCAACACAGGGCTTTGCCCGCGTATAAACGGATCAAGCAGTCAAGAGGTCCACCATGCGCGCACGAATTTATCAGCCAACCAAAACGGCCATGTCTTCAGGTCAGGCACAAACGCGCCAATGGGTGCTGGAATTTGCCCCGGCTTCGGCGCGTGAGGTAGAGCCGCTGATGGGTTGGACATCGTCGGGTGACACACAAAGCCAGGTACGTTTGCGCTTTGCCAGCAAAGCGGCGGCCGTGGCCTATGCTCAGGACAGAGGAATCGACGCGCAGGTGTTCGAACCCAAAAAACGTAAACCCAACATCCGTCCACGCGGGTATGGCGAGAACTTTGCGACTACTCGGCGCGGAACGTGGACGCACTGACCAACCCGGGGGCGGTGCGGATTTCCATGTTGGGCCGGGCGTATCCGAACCAGTCCCGGGTCGCGACCGCACCGCAAAATGGCCGCGGTGGGTAGGGCTGGCCGGGGGCCGCGGCGGATGGTAGAGGTCACAACCGTGACCCGTGGGCATGGTGTGGGGCGACCCGGCTTAGGGTTGGTTCCAGGTTGTTCTAAGCCGACCTAAGCGGTTCTGCCGGATCATGGCACATGTAACGACTGTGGCCCGGGGGCGCGGCTGGTCCTCGAAAACCAGGGCGTGCATGTGCTGTGAGGTATTGGGGGTTCAGTATTGCGGCCCACTTCCGGGTTACTCCCGGGTCCCAAACGGCGCATTTATGCGCTTGCCACTTGAATCACGACCCAAAACACCGCAAGGACAAGCCCAAGCGGTCCCTTAGCTCAACTGGATAGAGCGGCTGACTTCTAATCAGCAGGTTGAGGGTTCGAGTCCTTCAGGGATCGCCATGGCCAAGGGGCTGGGCACGCCGGATACCGCCGGTGGCAGATTTCTTGATTCAACCTCTCATGATTTCGCGGATGCCCGCGGAACGCACCATTCATGCCGTTTTGTTGGCGCGGCGGCGGGTTGCTCGGGCGGGGAATCGCGCCCGGTATGTTAGGAAAGAACCCGGACCCGGTTTCTGATACCCGCCTGTGTTACCGCGCCGCGGATTGTACCGCACGCCGCGCCGCGTGGGCAGGCGAAGACAGCACTAAAGACGCGGCTGCGCGGGGAGATGCAGCGCCAGTGGGACACCAACCGCTCGGTTCCGTGGGGACGCAAATGTGCCTTTATCGGGGAACACGAATTCCACCACTGCACCCTACAGCCGGTTCTATCGGGGGACCGACTAAAAGATGCTGCTGCCCGAAGAACGGTTCCGATGCAATAAACCGGTGCAATAAAGGGGCCCGGGGGAGCCGGTTGCGAGGGACATAGGGAGGACATCCGATGCCGTTTAAACTCGGTTTTAAACGGATCTAGTGTTCCTGTACAAATCCCCCGGGTTCCCCGGATAGCGCACATCCCCGCTCGTCACCTTGTTCCGCAAGCCCCTGATTTCAGGGTGCCCAGACCTGTTTCACCAGGCCGCCCCCTGTGCTGTCCACCGCTTATGACCGCCCTGCGGGCTGGAACTCCAGATCGGGGATGGGTCCTGGCTGCGGGCATCACGAGGGCCTGTCCGGGAATGCGAAGGCCCCACCCTTTTGGCAGCGGGGGGCCAATGACAGGGCCAGAGGTGCCGTGTGTAGTGATCTGTCCCGCCCCCCTGTCAGACGAAGATGAATTCCTCTTCCGTCAGAAGATTGGCATCACGCACACCTTCCAGCCTCGGATATTCAAGAACCAGGCCATCGTCGTGTTTTGAGTAGACACCCAGTATGACGCCCCTGTCATTTCATTGTGGCCGCGGGTAAAAGACCTCCACGTCATACCCGGGAGCTCGATCCGGTCCGTGCCGTCCTCGAAATCCATGATCTTGCTGTCATCAAAGCGGGTAAGCACGCAGGTATCCGCGCCGTCGCCACCGGTGATCGCATCATTCGAGCCGGTTATCACTCCCGTCTCCGGTCAAACGGTTGCTACACCCGGAGCCGATCAGGTTCTCGATACCCGCGCAACTAGCCGCCCTCGGCATGGCCTCAGCGGTTTCTGTGACCAGATTCACCGTCACGCCGACATCCGATCCCTCATAGCTTGCGATATCGAGGCGAGCACCGCCCCTCAACACATCCGCGCCGCCGATGTGCCATGGAAAACGTCGTTGCCACCCGTGTTCCCGGACAGCCGGTCGAGCTCGGCATGGGCGTCGGTCCCCAGCCCATACCCCGCTCCTCCCGGGGTCAGGACTACCGACACGCCCTCATTGTAGCCCCGCTACCACGCCCGCACCACCGTTGAAAACACTCATATTCGCGTTCCCGACCAAGTGGTCATCATGGGCCGAGCCGACCAGGGTTTCGAGCTGGCTCAGCGCATCCCCCCTAGGCATTGCGCCACCCCGGGCCACGCCCCGACCAAGGAGAATCCTCATGGTTTCCTGCGGCCGCGCGTAGGTGACCGTATAAACCCCGCGCTGCCATCCAGCTGTATTGACAGACCCGTTTGTCGGCCAGCCGGTCACCATAAGCCGAGCTAATCAGGTGATGGATATCGAACAGCCGGTGGCCCGTCGCATAACCGTCCGCAGGTCCACCATCACCCCACCGTCGGCCCACGCGTAATCCGCAATGTCAAAGCCCGCGCCACTATTCAGAGGATATCAGCACCGGCACCACCCACCTTCCTTGAGTGTATACGCGCCGCCAAGGCCCTTGAGCTGTTCATCGCCGGGACCACCAAACAGCTCACCGCGACCGGTATAGCCGATCAGATGGTTATTCTCACTGCCTCTGTTCTGCTTGGGTGTCGTCCGATGAGATGTCATGGTCTCGCCCTTCACGCTCCAGGGGTGCTGCGTATATTGAGCGCCGCGATGTAGATCAAACTTGGCATCAGGGATTCGGATCACGCAACCAGGCTGTATTGACCAGGATTGACAAGGCCGTGAACCAATAGCAACATTTGCCCGCATCATACAGAACCATACAAATTTCAGGTGATTAACCCCGAAAAACGCTGTTTTTGCCTGAGCGTTGCAGCGGACCTGGCGCATGCTAAAATCTTGTGTGTGCCAAAATCCGGGATCTCCTGGACAGCACGACACGCTGTGCCGGTCCCTGCTGAAAAACATATGTTATTAGACCAAAAATCCCACCCAATCGCGATGAATTCCCCCAACAAACCGTATACTGTCGGTTTTGCACGCGGTCGGTTGGAGCGGGATCAAAGGATCTCGCATACGTGAAGAGAGGGTTTGCATCGGGTGCATCCGGCTGGGCGGGTTCCGAGCCGACATATCCACACCAGGATAGGCCATCAGGCGGCCTTTGGCCTCTAGCCCTTTCATGTAGTCGCCATATGAATGCTCAATGGAACACGTCCCGCTGCGGGTGCGCCATTGGGCCATGGCTTTTGTATGGCGACAAACGCGCCTGAACAAGACCTGCACATGGACGGACCCCTTGTTAAGGGCCCGCACTAGTCGGTCACCAGGGCAAGGTCACATGTCCATATCAGATCCTGCAAAAATACGCCTGTTTTTGTCGGGAAATTGCCAAAATCAGGCAAGGGACAGCCCGTTCAACCACACATTACCACGCACACGGGACGACATTTGCAAAGCATGAAAACGAAAAACAGGAAGAGCATTAACCGCATGGCCAGGGGCGGTCAGGTCAGGGTCAGGGTAGAGGCAAAACCCTTCAAAAGGGGCACAACCAGGGAGGGGAGCGAGAGGGGTCAAACCCAAACACAGGCAACTCCCCGGACTCTGTCCGTGTTCGTTTGTGCGACGAAGGGAGAAAGTAGGAACGGCAGATAGCCGCATAGTGGGCCGCACAGGGGCGGTAAAGCGGAAACTGCAGGGGTTCGGATTGTTCGGTGACACATCAGACTAGCGGGATCACGGGCGACATCCCGTCCAGATCTGTGTGCGCAATCTGATGCAGCAGGCCGAGCATGTCCCTGATCATCTTTCCGGCGGTCCGGTGCCCTTTGTCGGCGCTGGCCAGATTTGCCTCTCCTACCACGCCATGGGGGTTCAGATCAGAGGCGATCCAGCCATAGCCAAACGGGCCGGTGGGGGGGATGCCGTCCTTTTCTGCCGTCGAACGGAAATCCTCAGCACGGGACATATCCACCATTTCAGGCCGGAAATGCAGAACCAGCGAGGTTTCCACATCACCCCCGTGGATACCATAGCGTTGCTCTTGCTCGGAATAGAGTCCGTCGGGCATACCAAAGGCCCCCCATCCCGCGCGCACCGCCAGCATTCCGGCGCGAACGCGCAATTCGCGGGCCAAAATCGAAATCAGATCGGCATTGCCGCCATGGCTGTTCACAATCAACAATTTGCGAACCCCGGCACGTGCGACCGACAGACCAATATCCTGCCAAACGCGCAGCGCGTTCTCGGCAGACAAGGTCAGCGTCCCGGGGGCCCACAGGTGTTCGTTGGATTTGCCAATAGCCTGCAACGGCAAGATGCGTACATCCAGTTCCGCCGGAATGCTGTCAGCAAGCATATCCAGCAAACCCTGATTAATGATTGTATCCGTGCCCACCGGCAGGTGCGGACCGTGCTGTTCGATAGCAGCGATGGGCAGGATCGCGATGGTGCGCATCGGATCAATCACAGCGAATTCCGGTGCGCGGAAATCCTGCCAATGGCGGTGTTGGGTCATATCGTAGCCTCCTCTGATACACAGGCGTGTTACCCGGAACTGCGCGGCAAAAACCTTGTGGCAGCGCGGGGCAGGATCAGTCTGGCATCCCGCATCAGGGTGCAAATACGGGTTCGCCAATAGCAGATGCCGCAGGGGCTGACCCGCCCATCCCTGTGCTATGGCCGCAACCCGTGGCGCGGCACACCCGGCACGTACAGCCCACCAAGGATGTGTACAACCCGCCCCGCGCGCATTTTACACAACGGCACATTTGCCGAAATCAGGTATCGTTCATGCCCCGCGGGATGCCCAGATTATCGCCGGTCCAGATGATGCCGGGGGAAAATTGGGCACCGTCAGGCCGCCGTGACATCGGCGCGCTTGCCCGCGCTGTTGCCGTTGGTCATTGGGGTGCTTTTTCTTGTGTCGCGTGTACAGGCCCCTTTATCAGTCCTGGCCAAGCGTACATCCTATCATAGGACCAGTCGGGGTCTTCCCAGGCGATCATCTTGCCGGGATTGAGCAGCCCCCTGGGATCGGCCTGACGTTTGAATTCCAATTGCCGTTTATCCGTGGATTGCCGTCCAATTTCCTCCAGCGTGTACCGGTGCGGGTTGAAGATCAGCGCACCGTGTGCCTCGTGCAGGGCAACGATTTCATCCAGCCGCGCCTCATCCGTAAACTTGACCAGACTCAGGCCCCCCATACCGATCCGTCCGCCCTGGCGCGTAACCTCGACATGCTGTAGCACCTCGGGCGAACACATGGCACGAATCTGTTCGATCACGGGAATTGGGGTATCGGTGCCGTAGCTCACCTGCAAATAGGTGATCGACGGGTCCACCTTTAGCGCGCGCAGGGTCGTGTGGTTCCAGCCATACTCAAACACCCGCCCCGGGCCTTTCACCCAATTATTGTCGTCAGACCTGTAAATCATCCGGGCATTTGGATAGGCCGTGGTAAAGGTTTCAAAACCAGGCATGGAGTGGGGCGCGACCATCAATGCGATGACTACATCATCGCGGTCTACATATGGCGCAACTCTTTGGAAATAGTCCGAGGCTATGGGTGCCTCGAAAATCGTGACCAGTTTCAGTAACAGCCCATCGCATGAGGCCAGCGCGTGGCTGTATTCCAGCGCCTCGCGAAAGTCCTTGAACGTCAGGAACATATCCACCCAGTCATAGGCGGGGGCCAGCGGCATTTCGATTTCGGTGATGATGCCGTTGGTACCATAAGCGTGGATGACGCGATACAGCTCGTCCCCTGTGATTTCCAGGATTCGTGGCTCTGTCTCCATCGTGACCACGCGCAGACGGATGACGTTGCCAATATCGCGCAGCGCGCCCCAATGGATGGACCCGACACCGCCGGACCCACCTGCGATAAAACCGCCGATGGTGGCCGTGCTCCTGGTCGACGAAAACATGCGTAATTCCTGGCCCGAATGTGCTTGGGTGGCCGCATCAACATCTTTCAACAAACAGCCGGGTTCAACGATAACCCGGCCCGTTTGGATGTGCTTGACCGCGTTCATCTTATGCAGGTGCAGGATACAGCCTCCCGCCAATGGCATCGCCTGGCCGTAGTTCCCGGTTCCCGCTCCACGTGTAGTGACGGGGACATTCTGCGCATAACAGGTTTTCAAAACCTCGATCACCTGCGCCTCGGTCTTGGGTGCCACCACAAAATCCGCCTGTATCCCGTCCAGGCGATCCTTTAGCACCGGGGAATACCAGAAAAAGTCACGGCTTTTTGATCGGACAGAAACCGGGTTGGTATCCACATCCAGATGGGCCAGCGCATCACAGGCAGCGGCGATATTCGGAGCGGTCATGTTATCCTCATCAAAGGGTCAAGTTCAGCATAGTCGGGCAGGGTCGTGTCAATGGGCCTTCCGCCCCGCAAAACGATTCGATCAGATTGGGGGCGCGCAAAAAACTCGGTCCAATTGCGTGCCTTACAGATGACCAAATCGGCAGGCGCACCGGGGCGCAGGGATGGCATGTCAAACCCGCAGGCGGCCGCCGGGTTGTGCAAAAAGGCCCGGGGCCAGTCCAAAGCGGCATGATCCAGGTGCCCGATACGCGTGGATTCGCGCATCACCTCAATCATGTCCAGGTCACCATAGGCATAAAACGGGTCGCGGGTGTTGTCCGAAGCAAAGGACACATTGATACCGCGCGCCTTCATTTCATGCACCAGCGTGATGCCCCGGTTGCGCGGTGTGCGCCCGGCATGTCGGTCCTGCAAACCGGCCTTGGCGACAAGGTCCAGTGTGTCCAGTGCCTGTTGTTCGTCCATCGTCGATAGTGCGCACAAGTGTCCTACCACGACCGGATGTTCAAACCTCAGTGCCAGAACATTCTGTGCAATCTGTCGCAGTGTATTGACCGTGGGATCCATGGTTTCGTCCACGTGAAAATCTACGGCGAGCCCGCGATCCGATGCAGCAGCAAAAAACGTGGTCAGTTGCGTGGCGAGATTGGGATTTGGATAGGTGACCATCCCCAAAACCCCGCCTGTCGCCGCGACAATATCGGCCGTGCCAGCAAACAACTCTGGCGCATCAAGATAGTCGCACGAAATGATCGACACTGCCTGCAACGCGATCCGGTCCGCCCAAGCCGCACGGGTTTCGGCAAAGACACCCCAGCTGATGCTGTCCTGGGGCGCGTGGCTGTCCAGATGGGTGCGGATAGCCCGCGTACCGTGGGCATAGGCACAGCGCAGCGAAAATGCCATACGCTGGTGCACATCTTCGGCTGGCCATCGGGCCACGGAATCCGCACGCGTCGCGCCAGGCGCACCGTCGAAGCGCGTCGCGCCAAGTGCGCCGTCGAATGTGCCATTCGGATTCGGGGTACGGGGCCAGATATGCCCCTTGTCCAGATGGGTGTGCATATCGACAAAACCGGGAAACACCATGGCCCCGTCCATATCGATGGCCGGGATATCGTTCCGGTTTTCGCCCAGCATTCTGTCGGCAATCGTCAGGCTGAGCGTCGTCAAATCGCCCGGGTCACCGACCAGGCATCCGGGTACCTTCAGATTGTCCATCCGGAAATGACCGGATTCGGGCAATAAGATAAATGGTTGACTCATTCTCGGTTCACCGCACTTTCGTGCCATTTGCGCAGGGCAAGGTGGCTGATGATGGATGTGGTTGCGTAAATAATGACACCTGTCGCCGCAATCAGCAATAGCGCAGCGAACATCCGCGGGATGTTTAACCGATAGCCAGCCTCAAGTATGCGAAATGCCAATCCGGACCCGATCCCGCCGGTACCTGCAACGTATTCAGCCACCACAGCGCCAATCAGGGCCAGGCCGCCCGCGATCCGCAAGCCACCCAGGAAATAGGGCAGAGCCGAGGGCAATTGCAGATACCGCAGGCGTTGCCACCGGCTGGCTTTGTAAATCGTCAT
This sequence comes from Paracoccaceae bacterium, assembly GCA_014623385.1. Classification (GTDB taxonomy): domain Bacteria; phylum Pseudomonadota; class Alphaproteobacteria; order Rhodobacterales; family Rhodobacteraceae; genus JACOMT01. The sequence continues at coordinate 8,862 of JACOMT010000043.1, read as the reverse complement.
CAGGTCGCGCAGGTTATGATTGGCGGATTTCAGTCCCAGCGTGGTATTCGCAAGGATTGGGAAAAACGCGACAATCCAAGCACATAGAATAAGACCCACCAGCCGGTGTTCAACATAGATGAAAATCAGCGGGGCGATCGAGACAATCGGTGTAACCTGCAAAATCACCGCAAAGGGAGAAAACGACATCTCAGCAAATTTCGATTGTGCAAAGAGCACAGCAAGCCCGACCCCGCCCACAACCGCAACGCCCAAGGCCATCAGAGTAATCTGTAACGTTACCGCCAAGGACTGTAACAGCGTGACTCGATCCGCGATCAGTGTTTCGATAACCAACCCGGGACCGGGCAGGATGTAATGGGGAATTTCGTTCCAGATGACGACACGTCCCCACAGCCAGATGGTCAGCGTGAGCACGATCAGCGGAAGCCCCCATTTTGCGATGGCTTCGACCTTTTGTGCGCGGGCAAGGTAGGCCTCTTCGGCGTCGAACATGGGGTGGACCCACTGTCGATTTCGCTGCCTCGGGCGGGGGGCTGCTGACTGCTGGCTGCTGTTGTCGTTGGTGGCCATCAATGTTCATGTCCAGGGGCGAGCGCCCCGTGCAACGTGTCGGATGTAGCACGGACAATAGAACCATATTCGGGTGAGGTACGCCAGTCAATGCCGCGTGGATAGGGGGCGTTGATCGTTATCTCCTTGATGATCCGTCCGGGGCGGGCGGTCATGACCAGAATACGGTCGGACAGAAACACGCTTTCAAATACCGAATGGGTGACAAAAATCACCGTGGCCCCAATCAGGGCTTTCATGGCCAAAAGGTCGTTGTTCAGCTTTTGCCGGGTGAGTTCATCCAGCGCGGCAAACGGTTCATCCATCAGGATCAGCCGCGGCTTTGTCACCAGGGCGCGGGCGATAGACACCCGCATTTTCATCCCACCAGACAATTCGCGCGGATAGGCATCGGCAAATGGTCCGAGCCCGACCAGGTCCAGCATTGATTCGACCTTGTCCTGAGCGGATCGATAGGATATCCTCCTCAGCCGAAACGGCAGCCAGACATTCTGGGCCACCGTGGCCCAGGGCATCAATGTGGGTTCCTGAAACACCACACCCAGATCATCTTTGCCCTGGCCACCGTTCCACACAATGCGGCCCGCCGTCGGGCGCAACAACCCCGCAATCAGGCGCAAGGCTGTGGATTTCCCGCAACCGGACGGCCCCAGCAAAGCGACAAAATCGCCCTTGTTCACCGTCAGGGACAAACGGCGTAGGGCGACGACAGTGCCACCAAATATCTTGTCCACTTCGCGCATCTGAAGCACCGGCAACCGGTGGATAATGGGAGTGTTGTCTTGGCTTGGGGCGTTCATATTGGTCTCGTCAGAGCACGGGCACGAGCAGCACCTCGTGCCTATCGGATCATGGGCGCAGGTCCAAACCCAACCCTTGGTTCACATAGGCGTTTGAATAGGATTGACGGATATCCAGCCCGCCTGAAATCACGCCCGCCTCGACCATTTTGGCATAGAAATCGGCCATCCGTTCATCGGTCATGGCACCAATGCCCAATTCCAGCGTGTCACCGCTGTCGACAATGCCCGCCTCGGTCATTTTCTTGATGGCAAAGTCAATTCTGTCCTGGGTCATGTCCGGATTGTCAGCCAAAATTAGCGCGTCAGCCGCGGCATTATTGTGATACATGTAGTTATACCACCCCAGGATCGACCCCTCGACAAAGCATTTGACGACATCGGGCTTGTGGTTCAGCGTGTCGCGCGTCGTTTGAATTGTCGTAGAATAGGCGGTATAGCCCGCATCGGCGATCAGCCAGACATCCGGGACGATGCCGGTTTCTGAAGTGATGGAATAGGGTTCCGACGATAGAAACCCCTGCATCGCGCTGTCCTCGTTCACCAGAAAGGGGGCCGAGTTGAACGTATACGGCCGCCGCTGTGCATCGGTGAACCCATAGGCGGCCTTCAGCCACTCGTAATATGATGCCCCTTCGCGGACGATCATGGTCAGGCCGGTCAGGTCCTCAAAGCGCGACACTCTGCCAGGATGCGAGAGGATGACCTGCGGGTCTTTCTGGAATGATGCCATGACATTTACGATTGGCAACCCCTGTTCAATCGCGAACAACGCATCAAGCGTGCCTCCCATGTGGAAATCGATCCTGTCGGCAACCATCAATGCCTGATTGTTTACCTGTGGCCCCCCGGGCAGGATCGTCACATCTAGGCCGCATTCGACATATGTGCCATCGGCCACGGCCTGATAAAACCCGCCATGTTCGGCTTGGGCAACCCAGCTGGTCCCAAAGGTCACGGGCGTCAGGTCAGCGGCGGCACAAGTGGCGGTCAGGGCGGTCACCACTCCGATGCAAGATGTGCGCACAAAATCGGATTTGGTCATGGACGCAATCCTCCATGCATCTCCACCCTCATGATACGAGGGTGCTAGCATCGGCATGTTTGATTTGGTCATAGGCGGGCTCCTTTCCCTCAGGCTTTTTACAAAAGACTGCCTGTTGCGACGACCGGTGCAGAAATCGTCAGCGGGCATCCGCACGATACCATGCTGAATGCCCGTCTGACAAGGGGATTCAATTGCAGCCAAACAGGCCGTTTTGTGGTCTATGCTACCGTTTTTCATCATTTGTGCACCTGGCACCCCCTATAATCGGCTACGAGTGGATTGAATGCACCATTGCCGACAATGACCGACCTGGGACCTTTAACAGATTCAAAGAAGGTAAACCTGAATGACCGTACGGAACCGTTATACCCAGAGCAGCTTTTGAAAGAGCACTAGGATATGTGACCAAGGCAGATATGTCGAGGGCCCTGCCCGGAACCGAGGGTATTCCCGTGTTCAGGGATTGAACTGCAAGTAGCCTCGACCCAAACGGGTCCGGGCGGCTTTGGAGATCACAAATCGAGACCTCAGGACCTGACACGGATGCCGAGGTATGCCAAAGGGATGTTAATAAAGGGATGTTAATTATGTGGTTGGAGCACACTGTATTAAACTTGGTCCTGACTTGCCGAGGGGGAAGGCACCAAAGACCATGCCCGCATTCATGATGTCCTACATGATGAACAAAGAATATGGGGGCGTCAAGGACGCCACCATCAAGGCCGACGGCGTTCCGGTGGGCACCGCCCGTCAAGAACAACAGTACATTCAACGTCACCCTGGGCTGGGATGGCGGCAAGTCTATCAAACCTGTCCCGACCATGGAGGGCCTCAGGGACGCGGCCGCGACGGGCACATTCTCCCTCGTGTAACCTGTTGTGCTGCCGTTCATATTCGGTTATGTTCGGGCAATGGCAAAAGACTGCCACCGAATTGGCAAGCATCATCAGGACAGACAAACCCAAAATGACACAAACTCTAGAACTCTTAGAAGAGGTCGGAGTCATTCACCGAACACCGAACGGCAGGGCAAAAGCAATCAGGGTAGGAGTACCGGAAGACCAATGAACACCAAAGCAGCCATGGCAACTGCCATAACAGCAGCACGCAGAAGATAAAGAAGCCTTTCCACAAAGCATCGCAATTTGCGCCGGACACTTGCCAGACAGCTACAATCCATTTTATTCAAACCTAACACCACCGCCGATTGAATTCTGCAAAGAATTTGCACGACGTGGGTGGATTAAAGAATGGCTCGAAGAGCGAGGACACCTTTAAGAGCCAACGAGCGGTACAGCCGAACGGACAGAAACCAAACACAAGCACCGGACAAAGCCGGTCTATACCAAAGAAGGTATGATTTAGCATATTGTAACGACCCAAAGCAATCGTGTATGCGGGCGCATCCTGCACCCGTCCTATAGCAGTAAGAAGCTGCATCGACCATGGCAAAAGCCGCATCAGAACAGAAGCCCCTAATGCAGGAGGATCTGAACGCGCTGCTGAAACAACACAGAATCAAAAGCGCGGTCACCCGCTGCATGGACTCGCGTGGTTACAAGCAGGCCGACATCGCCCGCTTCATGGGGGCCCGTTATCAACACGTACGCAACGTGCTGATGCAGGCTGCCGAAAAGGTCGCCAATGCTGTATCCCCCGATGTCATTGAGGGTATCACGCCCGGGAAACCCGCATCGCCGTCGACCGGCACCAGAGCTTGCACACCCGAACAGGCCGCGGCAGAGAGAGGGGTCTGGCCATGCGCCATTTAATCCCCGATGCTATTCCCGCGCCTTTTGCGCGTTATGCACACGGGGTTTTTGTGCCCGCACCCCAACGCTTTGTGCTGACATCAGGACAGCTTGGCCTGGCTACGGACGGTACAGTTCCGCCGGATGCCGCAGAACAAGCGGCTTTGTGTTTCACGCATTGTGCCGCAATTTTGGCCGAGGCAGGGATGGGCCCCACGGATGTGGTCCGGATCAATGCCTTTGTCACAGACCGTACGCATATGGCCGGGTATATGCAGGCACGGGATACATTTTGCGCCAACATGGTCAGGCTGCCCGCATCAACATTGGTGATTGTGTCGGGCTTTACCCGGCCCGAGTTTCTGGTTGAGGTTGAGCTGACCGCCGCGCAAACGGTTTGACCGCGCATCATCGCATTGCCGCCCCGCATCCAGCCGGATAGGATAGGCATAAGCAGTGTTATCAGAACATTAGGAGGTTAAGGCCGCCGGAAACGTGAGATCTCTCAAAGGATATCCCAGAAAGAACATTGTCGAGCACACCAAAAGATCAAATTATGCTCGGCAAAGCCAAGGAGGATACCCCTGGCCTGAGATGGTATTGGGTATTGACGAGCATGATTACCTCCACGCTCACCTCATCCCACTTCTCTGAAGAGTGAACAAATTGCAAATCAGACTAATCGGAAAAAATTTTAACAAGAAACCATTTTTACACCTTGTTCTTCTGTTTCTTCTGTCCTCAGTGTTTTCTGGACGACCTAGACGACCTAATTGTATGATGAACCATTGTGCATTGGTGTTCTGCACTATACCCGTCTGGTATGTGCCACGCCCCAAAACCTTTCCCTAAAATGTATTTTACCTGCCTCTAACAAAACACGACACGGAATATGCACGCTGCGTTTCTGTGTGGCAACGTGCCCTCTGGATGCAGGCTGGATGCAGGAAAATGTCACAGTTTTTTGATCGCGTTGATCTGGCCCTGGCCGCTCTGACGCTGCACCGGTCTGTCTATCCCCTGATGTTTGTGGGGCTTTTTGCACTGATCGTGTTTTTGCCTGGGTTTTTTACGCTGCCTCCCGTTGACCGGGATGAGGCACGGTATGCCCAAGCCACCAAACAGATGGTTCAGTCAGGCGATTATGTTGATATCCGGTTAGGCGAAGCACCCCGGTACAAAAAACCCGCCGGTATCTATTGGTTGCAGGCTGCTGTTGTTTCAGCCTTTGGTGAACAGTACCTGCGCGAAATCTGGGCCTATCGCCTGCCATCGCTGGTATCTGCGGTGGTGGGCACACTGTTGACCTATTTGATTGCCCTGGCACTGGTTGGTGCGCAACCTGCGTTTCTGGCGGCTTGGCTGACCGCGGCCTGTTTTGTCCTGGCGGCAGAGGCGCGGATTGCAAAAACCGATGCGACGCTTTTTGCCATGATCCTGATGGCGCAATGGGTCCTGGCGCGGCTTTGGGCACAGGGGGCGGATGCGGTGTGCGGTGCCTGGCCCTATCTCTTTTGGGGGGCGCTGGGGGCGTCAGTGATGATCAAGGGGCCCATCGGGCCGATGGTCATCGGGTTGACCGTTTCCGGGCTGGTGATAGCCCGGCACAGCACAGGCTGGTTGCGCGCCTTACACCCCGTTCGGGGGCTGATCCTGTGTTTGGCACTTGTGCTGCCTTGGTACATCCTCATCACGGTCAAAGGCGGATCGGCCTTTTGGGATGAGTCCCTGGGCCGTGATCTGTTGGGTAAAATCGGGGAAGGCCAGGAACACCATGGCGCGCCATTTGGGACACACAGCCTGCTTGTCTGGCTGACCTTCTGGCCTGCCAGCATCGTTCTGCCTTTTGGCCTGTGGTACGCATGGGCCGCCCGGCATGATACGGCGGTGGTGTTTTGCCTGATGTGGATTGTGCCTGGCTGGCTGGTGTTTGAGCTGACGGCGACCAAGCTGATCCATTATGTTCTGCCCATGGTCCCGGCTTTGGCTATTCTGAGCGCGGCTGGCTGGCTGAAACGGCCCACGGGCCGTCCTGGGCTGGCCTATCGGGTCGCGCTGTTGCCGCTTTTGGGTATTGCGTTCCTGTTTGCCGCGGCTTCGGCGTGGATGACCGTACAGGCGGGCGCATGGCCCGGGCCGCTCTGGTGGCTGGGTGGGTTTGTGACGCTGACCGGAATTTGGTGGGTGTGGGCCAGTCTGCGCGCCGGTGGCCATTTTTCCCTATTCCCAGGATTGGGCGCGTTGGCACTTGGCCTGTCACTCGCGTTCTTTGCGCACCTGGCGCGGCTGGACTACATGTGGCCGTCCGTGGCCTTGGCCGAAATTCAGGATGCGGCCCCCACCTGCACGAACCGTGCGGTGGCTGGGGTTGGATATGAGGAACCGTCCTTGATGTTTCTGGCCGAGCCCGTTCCGCTCTATCCTGGGCTGGACGCCGCCGTTGATATGGCGCACCGGTCCGATTGTGCCCTGATCTACATCGAGGCGCGCCAGAAAGAGGCCTTTGATACGGCTGTTGCTGATTTGTTCCCCGAGGTTTTGGGTCAGGTTCGTGGTTATGGCCTGGGCCGTGCGCAAGAGGTTGACGTAACCGTTTATTGGTTTGGCGGAACCAGTCCGTGACCGTGATGCCCCCATTATGGGCCACCGCGCCAAACAGGGTCCCAAAACAATGGTCAAAATGGCCGATGCCGCATGTGGCGGCGAAAAGCCCCTTGAGCTGACGGCAATGCGCGATATATTTATGCATATTGAATTCAAGTTCAATTAGCCCTGTGCTTTTGTGTCTGCGATACATGGCGTCGCGAGCCTGTATCAGCTCATCGAAGCTAATGGCTTATCAGGTTATTACTAGATAGCCTCTACGGAAAGTAGATCATCGGATGTTTAGGTTTAGAAGGATAACGGAAAACGGACTGCGTTTTGTTCGTTCGTGTGGTATTGACCGTTTTCTATATCCTGCGCAACTGGGACGGATCTTACAACCCGCAACCCCCATGTGAGAGGGGGGTTGCGGATAATCAACAGCCCGGCAATCTAACCCGTACAGTGCCACGATTTGCAGCCAACACCCCAATACGGCACCAGACCATACCACAACATGCGCCCCTCCGCCGCAACCCGGCTGGCAGTCATGAGTGCCAGCCTGCACTGGGCACAACCGGGCCCACAGGTCCCAAGTCCCGACGTGGGGATTCGTGGGTGTCCCAATGCGGGGACACCATACCGGCGGGTCTTGTGTGCCACTAAACCGTTGGGCCTCGTGCGCGGGGTCCTGGTTGACCAAGAGGCCCGGCCAGCACACTGCCCTCGTGTGGGTACCGTCGGTATCGGGCGTGCGCAGACGCGATACGCAAAATGACCCAATGCCACTGAACAGTGCCTTCTGATAGCTCTGATGGTTTGCTGTATTGTCGCCCTATGTGGCGTTCTTTTGGTCCTAATTCGTGAGTGTCTTGCCTTTTCCTGATAGTGTGTTGTTTACGGGCACCGTGTTCTTGATGGGATTTCTGTTCGGTACTGTCTTTTCTCATTACCACCTTTCCCCGCTATCCTGAGACACTGCCATCAACAGGCCCGTTCGTTCGCGATAAACGCCCAGAAGTTCACAGCTGGCGGCAATCAGGCATTCGCCAACTCTAACCCATCGCCAAAGACCTGATATGCAATGTCAATCATCGTGATCAGATATTTTTCATCTACGCTCTATTTGGATACTGCGTTGATGTTCATTCCCCAACGTCCACTTCAACCGCAGGGTGACCAGCCCAGAACCTCACCGACCTCTACTTTCCGCGCTTTGCTTGACTTGTTGATCTCCGACAGCCAGGATAAAAAGGCGTTCCGATCCAAAATGCGCGGCCTTCTGTATTTTAGGCAAAATATAACACATCAATACATGGTGAAAATATAGCCTTTCAGATGTGCAGCCAACCAGCCTGTTGATATAAGTGTTTTTGCGTCCTTTATCGCAAAAACACTCTGCAAGTCTGTCCACTTGCCTAAAGCCCACCAGGGATGCGGGCAAGCCCATACCATTCACTGCCATAAAAGTATTTACCAAACTATATGCCCCACACCTCAGGCAAGAAGTGAAAGCATGACGGACAGCAATGACAGGTTTGGTGCGTTTCGCGATATTGCAAAAATATTATAAAAAAGTTAACGACTTGCGTGCGACAGCGGGTCAGGCGTTTCAGCCATTGCTCAACAAGGTTCTCAATCATCTAGACCATATCCGTAGCACCTCGCGCTTTGTGCTGATTGGGTCGGGTGGGCATGAGGGGTGTATCGATCTTTTACCCAAAGGCGACCCCGCTGGTTTCGTCAAAGTGCTGGGCACAAATCCCGACCGTCCCAGCAACCGCCGGTTTGATATATTTTCAAGAACTCTGCGGAACAGCGTGATTTTTGGTGGATGCTTTGATCGGGCCATTCTGTCCGGTCCGCTGGCCTTACATCGGGCAAAGCGGTTTTGATGGTCTGGGTTTACGCGATTGCCGGTGTTTGCGGGTTGCGGGTGATCTTGTTTGCAGCACCACGCAGGTTCTGCCCGATTGCCGCCATCGCCAGTCGGGCCTCTTGTTTTGGCCAGCTCGAACTATCGGGTGGTGCTTCATCGTGGCATAGGCATTGCCCAATCCCGCAAGCGGCGGTTGGAGATCAGTCTGCCCCCGCGGTTTTCCCAGGC
>JACOMT010000042.1 GCA_014623385.1 Paracoccaceae bacterium | reverse complement strand
GCCGCCCGCCGCTGATCGGATTCCCGGATGAGGCCGCAAAACCCCAGCAGCACGTCCTACAGCGGGTCATGATCAGGCAACTGTCTGGACACGGGCAATATGGAACGCGGTGCATCCCTGTAAGGCAGAAACGCAGGATCATCAGGGCGCGGGGCACAAAGGCAACGCCGCCGTGCCCCGAGGAAGCCCTACCCCCGGGCCTGCAATTTGCGCGACACCCGGTCCAGGTGGCGGGACATGACCTGCGCATCAAAGAGCGCGATCAGATCCTTTTGTGTCAGCCCGGTACCCGCCGTGCGTGATGACCGGCGGCAAGTCACCGGAGGCCACGTGCGCTTTAAACGCCACATGGACAAGCTCTGCACGATCCATCTTTGACAGAGTTCAGAAAAACGCCTGAAGCCCGGTTTGTGCACGCCCCAAGATCAGCGCGTGCACGTCATGGGTGCCTTCATACGTGTTCACGGTTTCCAGATTGACCATGTGGCGGATCACCTGGAATTCCAGGCTGATCCCGTTCCCACCATGCATATCGCGCGCCATGCGAGCGATATCCAGCGCCTTGCCACAGTTGTTGCGCTTTACGATACTGATCATTTCCGGTGCGGCCCTGGCCTCATCCATCAGCCGTCCAACCCGCAGGCTGCCTTGCAGACCCAGCGCAATTTCCGTTTGCATATCGGCCAGTTTTTTCTGGAACAGCTGTGTCTGGGCCAAAGGCTTGTTGAACTGTTTGCGATCCAGCCCGTATCGTCGAGCGGCGTGCCAGCAAAACTCGGCAGCCCCCATCGCACCCCAGCTGATACCGTAACGGGCGCGGTTCAAACAGCCAAACGGCCCTTTGAGCCCCTGAATGTTAGGCAACAGGGCACCATCGCCCGCTTCGACCCCATCCATCACAATCTCTCCGGTGATCGAAGTGCGCAGGCTGATCTTGTTCTGGATTTTCGGTGCCGACAGGCCCGGCATCCCCTGTTCCAGGATAAAGCCCCGGATCTTGCCACCATGGGCATCCGATTTAGCCCAGACTATGAAGATATCCGCAATCGGGGCATTGGAAATCCACATTTTCGAGCCGGTGAGTTTATACCCCCTGGCGGTCTTTTCCGCGCGGGTTTTCATGTCGGCCGGGTCGCTGCCCGCATCCGGTTCAGTCAGGCCGAAACATCCGATCCATTCGCCGCTAGCCAGTTTCGGCAGGTATTTTTCGCGCTGCGCCTCACTGCCATAGGCATAGATCGGATACATAACGAGGCTGGATTGCACGGACATCAGCGACCGATAGCCGCTGTCGACCCGTTCCAGCTCGCGCGCGACGAGGCCATAAGCGACATAACCCGCGTCCAGACCGCCATATTTCTCGGGCAGGGTCGTGCTCAACAGACCCATCTCACCCATTTCGTTAAAGATCGTTGAATCAACAGTTTCATCGGCAAAGGCCCGGGTCACGCGCGGCTGCAGCTGTTCCTCGGCATAGGCGCGCGCGCTTTGCGCGATCATGCGCTCGGCTTCGGTCAGTTGATCGTCTAGACGAAAGGCATCTGCCCAGTCAAAGGTCCCCAAATCAGGTGCTTCCCTGGCACACAAGGCAGGGCGGGGTGGTGCTTTTTCATCGGCGGCCTTTTTACGCTCGTTCCGAACGACGTTGAAAACGAACGACTCACTAATCTTCAAGGCGCGGGCGATATCTGCCTGTTTGTGGCCTTGGGCTGCCAGGGTGCGGATCGCTGCGCTCTTGCTCGGATATGCCGACAGCAGCGCCTCAGTCGGGGGGAGTGCCGCCAACGCGGTCTTGTCCGGTTTGGTCATAAGAATCTCTTCATGGCTGTGAGAGTGCACATTTGGCCTGCAAGGCGGGGCGGTGTGGCGATGCGCTCTTTATTCATAGAGGCGGCTTGCGCCGCAGCCCGCTGTTCGGCAGCGGCCCGCTTGATAACCTCTGCCTCTTTAGAGGGTCGCCGACCCTTCCCACGCCACACCCTAGGCCTAGAGGCTGTCCTCTGGTTTCCATCCTTAATCTCCTAGAACCCTGATAATTGATGCACGGTCGTCGCCCGGCCCACCGTAGGTCTGAGCAGTTGTTCGGCTTCGCGAACAACTGCTCGCGCGTTTTACGGCTCGCGCTGGCTGTTGGTTTCAAGTACATTGATCCCTATCCTGTTCTTCATCACCGTTCATGATGGGATCTCCTGTTGCGTGGTTTTTGGAATGGTAATTCGATACTAGGCAAATACTGGGCAAAAGCCCAGAACCGTTGTCAAATGTGGCTACGGTCGCGGATCCGGGGCCACCCCACTGCCCCGGATTAACCCAGCGCGTATCCCGCACCGCGCACGGTGCGCACGGGATTATCGCCGCCGTGCTGGGTCAGCACTTTGCGCAGGCGACCTATATGCACATCTACTGTCCGCGTGTCGACATAGACATCGCGCCCCCAGACACGATCCAAAAGCTGTTCGCGGCTCCATACCCGGCCGGGTTTTTCCATGAACGTGCACAACAGACGAAACTCTGTCGGGCCAAGTTTCAGCGGTTTATTCGCTCGGCTGACCTTGTGCGTTTCGGCATCTAGCACGATGTCGTCAAACTCCAGGCGCAGGTCAACAGCCGACAGCCTTATCCGGCGCAGCTGCGACCGCACACGGGCCATAAATTCGATGACCGAATAGGGTTTCACGACATAATCATCGGCCCCGGTTTCCAGGCCACGCACTTTATCGGCCTCTTCAAACCGGGCGCTAAGCATGATGATGGGGATCTGACGGGTTTCCGGTTTGGCTCTCAGCCGCCGACAGACTTTGATGCCGCTGAGGTTGGGTATCATCCAATCCAGAACGATGATGTCCGGCATCGCCTCATCCACGACCAGCAAGGCTTCGTCACCGTTTTCCGCCTTTAATACGCGAAAGCCCTCGGCTTTTAAATTATAGGCCAACATCTCACGTTGTGCCAATTCATCCTCGACCACAAGTACAGTAGGCTGGTCGGCAGACATATTCGTCGTCTCCTAAATCATTTCGGACGTAATGTCGGCCTTGGGGCGCTTGTCTTCTGGGCGGACCCCGGTGACCAGATACACTACCTGTTCAGCAATCGATGTTACGTGGTCACCCATGCGCTCTACATTTTTTGCAATGAAATGCAGGTGCATACAGGGCGTGATGTTACGCGGATCCTCCATCATGAAGGTCAGGAATTCGCGAAACAGCGTATTGTACATCTGATCAACATCGTGGTCGCGTTCGATGATGTCCATGGCCAATTCCATGTCTCGCTGGATATAGGCGTCCAGTGCGTCTTTCAGCATCAGTTCGACTTCGCGTGCCATTCGGCGCAGCGATCCGGCACTACCCCTGACCAGGGCCATCTGGGCCAGCACGGACATGCGTTTTGCCACGTTCTTGGAATAATCGCCGATCCGTTCCAGATTTCCGCTGATCCGCATGACGGTCAGAACCACGCGCAAATCGATGGCCGTAGGTGCGCGCAGTGCCAGCAGCCGAATGCACTCCCGATTGATCAGATCCTCGAACTCGTCGATGACCTGATCGCCCTTGCGGACCTGCACTGCCAGTTCTTCATCACGGGTTTCGAGTGCGCGGGCGGCTTTCATGATAGAGGCCTCGACGAGGCCTCCCATTTTCATGACTTGCGCCTGCACGGCTTCGAGGTCTCGATCAAAAGCCGATACAATGTGCTGGTCCGACATGGTTTGATTTTTCCTTTGGCTCAACCGATCCGGCCAGTGATGTAGCTTTCGGTCCGGGGATCTTCGGGATTGGTAAAGATCTGGCCAGTTTCACCGAATTCAACCAGATTGCCCAGGTGAAAGAACGCCGTCTTTTGGCTGACACGGGCGGCCTGCTGCATCGAATGTGTCACGATAACCACCGAGTAATTCTCGCGCAGCTCATCGATCAGTTCCTCGATCTGGCTGGTCGCGATCGGGTCCAAGGCGGAACAGGGCTCGTCCATCAACAGAACTTCTGGTTCCGTGGCAATCGCACGGGCGATGCATAGACGCTGTTGCTGACCACCCGACAGGCCAGTGCCCGGTGCGTGCAGACGTTCCTTAACCTCTTCCCAGATCGCGCCACGACGCAGTGCCTTTTCCACGATCTCGTCCATTTCGGCCTTGTTCCTGGCTAGACCATGGATCCGCGGGCCATAAGCAATGTTGTCATAGATCGATTTCGGGAACGGGTTCGGTTTTTGGAACACCATGCCCACCTTGGCACGCAGCTGCACCGGGTCTACGCGCTTGTCATAGATGTCCTCACCGTCGATTTTGATCTCACCATAGACGCGTGCCGCGTCTATGGTGTCATTCATCCGGTTCAGACAGCGCAAAAAGGTCGATTTACCACAGCCCGACGGGCCAATAAACGCGGTGACTGTTTTGTCTCTTAAATCAAGGTCGACGTCTTTGATCGCGTGCGTGTCCCCATAATAGACCTGTACCTTGCGAGCGGCGATTTTGGTCTCTTTCTGGTCCACGTCGCGTTTTATCACTCTCATGTCATTCATGGTTCAATCCTTGATTACCAGCGCCGCTCAAAGCGGCGACGCAAGATTACCGCCAGGGTATTCATTGTTATCAGGAAGATCAGCAAGATGATAATCCCGCCCCAGGCTTTTTCATAGAATCCCGGGTCAGCACGGGATGCCCAGGTATAAATCTGCGCGGACATGGCTGAGTTCGCCTCGGTAAAGCCGCCGATAAAGCTGTCGGGATAGCCACGCGCCACAAAGCCCACCATGCCGATCAACAGCAACGGCGCTGTTTCCCCCAGTGCCTGGGCCAGGCCGATGATTGTCCCGGTCAGGATGCCCGGTGCAGCCAATGGCAGCACGTGGTGAAACACGGTCTGCATCTTGGATGCGCCAACACCCAAGGCCGCATCGCGGAGCGACGGCGGAACCGCCCTAAGCGAGGCGCGGGTCGCGATGATAATCGTGGGCAGGGTCATCAGGGTCAGCACCAGACCACCGACCAGAGGGGCGGATTGCGGCAGGTGCATGAGCTGGATGAATACCGCCAGACCCAGGATACCGAACACGATTGACGGGACCGCCGCCAAGTTGGCAATGCTTACTTCGATCAGGTCCGTGAACCGATTCTTTGGCGCGAATTCTTCCAGATAAATCGACGCGGCCACCGAGATTGGCAGTGCCAAAACCAGCACGACGATCATCATAAAAAGCGACCCGACGACCGATGCCCCGATCCCGGCACCACCCGGGTTATCCACCCCGGCATCCGCACCAAATAGAAAGGTCGTGTCAATCCCGTCGGTAATGATCCCTGCCTCAACCAAACCGTCGATCACGTCTAGGTCACCGGTTTCCAGGAACCGGCTACTGGTAAAGCCTTTGCGTTTGATATCGCCATTGACATAAGCATCCACACGAGATGAGGTCGCCAGATTAAATTCCACAGATTCGCCAAGCTGGTCTGGCCTGGCCCGATAATATGATCGGATATCCCCGCCAACCTTACCCAGAATGCGTTCTAGGCTGGCTGGTGTCGCTTCTGCGGTGACACCGTATTCCTTGGCTTTATTGGCAACAAACTCGGCAAACAGTCTGGTGTATTCTGCGGTCTTGAGAACCGCCTTTTCCGCCTCTTTGAACTGTTTGTCGGTCAGGACAAAGTCAACCTGAACCACGGTTCGGGTAAAGGCCGGGAGACCGTTACGCAGGATCGCGGTAACCAGGATCACCAGAAAGATCAGGCCAATTGAGATTGCGGCACCGCCCAGCGCCCTGAACCGGGTTTCCGCCGTGTTACGGCTGCGCGTCCAGGCGTCGTTGACCAAAAGAGAGTCGCTGTGTCGGCGATATTTAGGTGCAGATGCATCGGTCATTCGTACTGTTCCCGATATTTGCGTACGATGTAGAGTGCGAGGATGTTGAGGCCGAGCGTGATGAGGAACAGCGTCATGCCCAGGGCAAAGGCGACCAGCGCCTCGGGGCTGGCAAAGTCGCTGTCCCCGGTTAGCTGGGACACGATTTTCGCCGTCACGGTTGTCATGGCTTCGAATGGGTTCAGGCTGAGCCGTGCGGCGGCCCCTGCCCCCATAACAACGATCATGGTTTCACCAATGGCGCGCGAACCGGCCAGCAGAACCGCACCAACGATCCCCGGCAGAGCCGCAGGCAACACAACTTGTTTAATCGTTTCGGAATTTGTCGCGCCCAAACCCAACGAGCCATCGCGCATCGCCTGCGGCACGGCGTTGATGATGTCATCAGACAGCGAGCTGACGAACCATCCAGGTTACACCCAACGCACCACCCTGGCCAAAGACACCGACCAGAAATGGACCAACCGTCAACAGGGCAAAGAGACCGTAAACAATGGTTGGGATACCGGCCAGAATTTCCAGCAGCGGCTTGGCAAAGAATCGAACGGTCGGCGTCGCATACTCCGACAGGTAAATCGCCGCCAAAAGACCGATTGGCACAGCCACCAGCAAGGCCACGAACGAGATATAGAGCGTCCCCCACAAAAGCGGGAGCACCCCCAACTCGGACAAGCCACCGCGACCAGTGAAGCTGGGTGACCAGGTGAGGCCAAAGAAGAACTCATGCGCCGGATAAAGGTTGAAAAAGCTGATCGTGTTAAAGATCAGCGACAGCACGATTCCAATCGTGGTCAAAATGGCAATCAAGGCGGCCATGATCAGCAAGACCATCACCGCCTGTTCCACCACGTTCCGCGCCCGAAAATCCTTGTGCGTGCGCATATAACCAAAGGCCAGTCCGGCCAGCGCGATGACGGTCACGAACATCGACATCATCACGTTGCCCGATGCGCGCATCTGACGGTATTTCTGCGCGGCGCGCAGAACCGGCGCGGTCACCGCCTGTGGCATGATTTGCCTGGCTGAGTTCAGCCGCTCGGTCATATCCGTGAAATCCGCGCGGGCGTTGCGCGCAATGTCTTCGGTCATGAAACCACCGGCAACAGCACCGTCCAGACCTTCGGCGACGCGGCGGACTTCGCCCATGACAAGACTACGGGTCGCGCCATCGGGAATGGCTGTGTCCGGAATCGTCCCGGAAATCGACGCGGTGATGACAATCGGTTGGGTTAGCAGCCAGCCCAGCAGAACAAGCAACGCCGGTACAATCGAGGTCAGCACGACGTTCATACCGTAGTAGATCGGAAGGGAATGCAGGTTTCGGGCGTCGCCCCCCCCTGATTCGAACGCGCGGGCACAGCCAGCAAAAAATCCAGCCACAGCCAGCACGAGCAAAAGCGAAACAAGCCAAATGACAGGCATGACGGCTCCGTGGAATCGGAAATGAAAAAGGCAATGGCCGGGGGGTCAAACACATCCCGGCCGAGGATATCACAGCTCTCAGTAGCCCGAATCGATGGTTTGTTCGTCAGCGATCATTTGCTGGGTTTCGGCCAGCTCCGGGTCCGAAACCAGTCCGTATCGGGCCAGCGGGCCCGAAGGACCGGCCATTGCGTCCGACACGAAGAATGCAGTGTACTCTTTCAGGCCAGGAATAACGCCAATATGCGCTTTCTTGACGTAGAAGTACAGCGGACGCGAAACAGGGTATTGACCGGTTGCAATCGACTCGGTCGACGGAGCAACACCCGACATGGTCGCCACTTTGAGCTTGTCGGTGTTGTTTTCATAGAAGGCCAGGCCAAAGACGCCGATGCCGTTTGCGTTCAAGTCAATACGTGCCAGGGTCTCGGTATAGTCGCCGTCAATATCAACCGAACGACCGTCGGTGCGAATTTTCAGACATGCATCTTTTGCATCGTCTTCCGACATGCCGCCAGCCATCATGGTTTCGAGAGCACCAGTTGCTTTACAGCCAGGTGCGATAACGTTCTCTTCGAAAACCTCGCGTGTGCCGTGCTTGGTGCCCGGGATAAACGCCAGGATGTCCGAGGCAGGCAGGTCGGCGTTAAATTCCGACCATTGGCCGTACGGATTGCCGACCAGCACACCGTCAACCATGACGTTCGATGCCAAAGCGTTGAAGATGTCCGAAGGGGTGAACGCGGTGTAGGCCGGGCCATCGATTTGCGACGCGAACACGATACCATCATAACCGATCCGGACCTGGATGATGTCGGTCACGCCGCGTTCGGCACAGGCCTTGATTTCTTTTTCGCGGATGGGACGCGAGGCGTTTGCAACGTCGATGGTATTTGCGCCAACACCTTCGCAAAAACGCTTGAGGCCAGCCGATGAACCGCCCGATTCAACAACAGGTGTCGGAAAGTCGGTGTTTTCGCCAAAGTGTTTGAGGTCAAATCCACCAATGGCGACACCTTTCTTGGGGGCGAGGATTTTGACATGCGCCTGGTTGCCTATTTGGCAGACAGTTTCAAAAAGGACATATTAATCTCCTGGTACGTAAAAATTGTGATCACCCCCATGATGATCCTGCGCCCATGGCATTGGGCCGGTCCGTACCTTTTGGGAACGGTTTGTAAAAATCATGTGTATTATTTGTGAAATTTTTGTAACAGTGCGTGTGAGAATGATAACTAATGCAAAGACGTATTGATTTTTCCTGGATGAGCATGATTCACAGCTCGGAAGACAGGACGGTGACATGAGCGAGCTATACTGGCTGAGCGATGCGCAGATGGCAGAGGCAGTGAATCTTTTTCCCGAAGTTCCACGTTGAAACCGCGCGCTGGTGAACGGAAAACCAGTATTAATACCAAGCCGTTTTTCAAACCATAAGGCAGGCACCCCAGTGGGTGCCTGCCCGGGCAACTGGCAATAAATGCCAGTCGAGTTCAGAGAATAGGCCCACCAGGCACTGGTGGGCTAGGCGGCTGGCACTGGATAATCTCCACCTGGTCCACCTGCTCCATCTGGCACTGGATACTCCTGCGCTGTGGCCAAATACGGCTGCGCTGCGACCAATTTCTGCTCCTGTTCACATTTGCACTTGCAGTCGCCGCATAATTTGATAAAGCCCTTCGAGGCATGCAATTCAGGCAATCCAGCACTAGCACCTGAAGCGGCAGCGATTGCGACAGCGACAGCAGTCGCATATAGTTTCAAATACATCATTTTTCTCCTCTAGAGACACACCGTAGCCACACCATGCAAGCTACCATTCCTACTTAAGAGTAACGTGCTGTCATTTTCCAATTGCTTGGAGGATTCTTTGGTTTTCCCGAAAAGTGTTGTAATTTTTTGTAATTTAGTGACACTGAACAGCACACTATGAAATTTAGACAAAGAAATTTAGACAAATTTCGTAGGGTCAACCGCACAACCCCGGCGAACAGGCCGGTGCAAAATATATCTTCACGTCAGCAAAATTGTCGGCAAAATTACTGTAAAAACAGACCCTTGACCCGGTTCGCTTTCCACGCGAAGCCGTCCACGGTGACGATTGATGATATGTTTGACGATGGCCAACCCCAGGCCTGTCCCACCCAATTCACGGCTGCGGTGATTGTCGGCACGGTAGAATCTTTGCGTCAGGCGCGGCAAATGTATCGGGTCGATTCCCGGCCCCCTGTCGATTACCTGCACCCGTACCGCAGGCGCGCGCAATGTCGCATCCCGTGCGGATAAGGTGACCATAACCTGTACCACCCCCCCCGAGCCGCCATATTTGATCGCATTTTCCACCAGATTGGTAAATACCTGCCGCAGCTGATCTGCATCGCCTGCCACATGGACCGGATCGGTCGGCGCACTGATGGTGGATATCACACCCGCCTTTTCGCCCAAGGGACCCAGGGATTCCAGCGTGCTGTTCAGCTCGGCTAGCAGGTCAACCCGGTCGCGGGGGCGCACGTGTTCCTCGCTTTCCACCCGGCTCAGCGAGAGTAGGTCGCCAACCAACCGGTTCATGCGGTTGGCCTCGCCCTCCATGATGGTCAGAAACCTGTCGCGTGCGTCGGTGTCGTCGCGTGCCGGCCCCCGCAAGGTTTCGATGAACCCCATAAGCGCGGTCAGGGGTGTGCGCAATTCATGGCCAACATTTGCAACAAAATCCCGGCGCATTTGTTCGACCTGTTCCATATGGGTCTGGTCCTGAAACGCGATTAGTGCTGCACCGCCCTGCGCCAACCTGCCCCCCCCGGTAATGTAGCGACAGCTCACCTCGTACACCGTGCCCTGCCCCCCATTGTTCGACAGAAACCGGGTCTTGCGCGGCGCGTGTCGGCGCAGGCAGGTTTCGATTCCCTCCAAAAGCTCGGGCTGACGCAGGATAGTGGCGAAATGGCGGCGGACAATCTGTTGCCCCAACAGGGTGCGCGCATCCGCGTTGGCGGCAATAATCCGTTCTGATTGGTCAACCAACAGCGCAGCCACAGGCAGCGCAGCCAGAAATTCCAGGACCAGTTGGTCGGACATGGGCCTGCATCATCCTTTGTCAGTGATCTGCAACGCCGGGGCGGGCTAGAATTTTGCCGCAGCCCCTGTGGGGAAGGTGTCGCGCAACTGGTTTGCGGCTTCAAGCCCTACCGACACCTGAAAAGCCTTTGGTGATGCCTATAGCCGCACATGCGCATTCGGTCAGACCAAGATGGAATGACGATGCCGGACGTGCCTGAGTTGTGTCTACCATCGCCGAGCGTCGGGACCAAAGTTGGCCACGGCGATTAGTACGCGTAAACGCATTGGCCGGTGCGCGAGCACCCGCAATCGCAAAACTGACCATATTGCCGCCCTGCCCTCACAACACCGACTTTGTTCGTCCCCGGCATCGGGTTGACCGGGATGGGCCAGATAAATCGCAGCCCAGTGGGTATCATGCCCCTTTCTGCCAGCCCGCAATCAAATGGGCTGACCATCATGCCGGTGGTGACCGCACCCCCCATATTTTTCGGCAAGCACCTGAATCACAATATCCGCGCCATGCTGGAAAGGTGCTGTTGATGGCCAGCAACACACCTTTTCCTGACCGGCCATCCGGCAAAAGACGCATAAGACAGGCCGACACCGCCACCATGCCGGACCCGGCAGTGATGACACCGCCCGACGCATCCCTGCCATCGCGCCCATGCGGGCCGCGGCCACATCTGCTCTTCGCACGAAATAGGTATGGCCGTGCGGGCAGGTATGGCCGTGCGGGTCCCCGCCGTTATAGTATTCAACATACCGGGCCTGGTGCTGGCATGGACGACAAAAGGTGTTCCGAGGATGTCACAACCGGGTACCAGGCCCCCTCGTGCAACGTGCATGGCCGCATCAGCCCCCCTTTGTCATTTCTCATTCCGCAACGATCTCCAGACCGGTGCGGAACCGGCGCATGCGTTCCTTGTAATGGATGGCACTGGCCGCAAGACCGGCAAAGGCCGAGTCATGCAGCGCTCGGACCACCTTGCCGGGGGCACCAATCACTAGGCTGCCATCCGGGATTTCCTTGCCTTCGGTAATCAAGGCCCCGGCACCAACCAGACAATTGGCACCAATCACCGCCCCGTTCAGCACAATTGCGCCCATACCGACCAGGCTGTTGTTGCCAATCGCACAGCCATGCAATGTCACCTTGTGCCCGATTGTGCAATTCGTACCGATAGTCAGTGGAAAGCCCATATCAGTGTGAAGCACACAATGCTCCTGAACATTCGATCCGGCCCCGATAATGATCTGTTCATTGTCACCGCGCAGCGTGCTGGAAAACCACACCGACGCACCCTCGGCCACTATAACTCTGCCGATCACATTGGCATCCGGTGCAATCCAGGTGTCTGTGGCAATTTCGGGTCGGACACCGTCCAAGGCATATATGGTCATGTCACATCTTTTGCTTATGAGGTTTTCGGTCAGGAAATTTCATCTTTCCTCTTGCAACAAAATGGATTGACCAAAATGTATTTCCACATTGACACTTTCCTTCTTGATCCTTTTAAATTTTTTGAGGACGTTTCATTACAGCCTTCCCACTTGAAATCCGTGCCAGTCCTCGCACCCAGAGATTGGGGAAAATATCGCTTTACAGGACTCATGTGGTGCATATCCCATTGGGGGGGGTAATCACAGAATTTATTGCTTATCTTCAGGCATCAGACCATGATAATCGCCAGGGCATTTTCCCCCAACTTACTTGCTATGCACTGGCTATTTAGGGCTTGCTTTCTGAAATTCCGCCTGCAACCGGCGCACATGGGTCATCAGGCTGGGTTGCTGGGTGCGACGCAACCGTGTCGCGGTAATGATGCTGCGCAATTCGGCCTCGGTCTTGTCAAGGTCATCGTTCACCAGCACAAAATCATAATAGCCCCAATGGCTAATCTCGGTCCAGCTTTTTTCCATGCGCCGGGTGGCGACTGTTGCGCTGTCCTTGTTCCGCACAAGCAGCCGTCGCCGTAATTCCGAAATCGATGGCGGCAACAAAAAGATTGACAATGCATGCGGGGCTAAATCAGAGTTGCGAATCTGCACCTCGCCCTGCCAATCCACATCAAACAGCACATCACCGCCTTGGTTGATAGACTCTTGTACCGGACCCTTGGGCGAACCGTAATAATTGTCGAAAACATAGGCGTGTTCCAGCATCTGCCCCTCGGCCACCTGCTGTTTGAACGCGTCTTCTGTCAGGAAGAAATAATCCTCGCCATCCACCTCACCCTCACGCGGTGCACGGGTAGTCGCGGAAACCGAAAACCGGATAGACGAGCTCCATTCCCGCAGACGGCGCGCCAACGTCGATTTTCCCGCACCCGAGGGCGAGGACAGAATGATCAAAAGCCCACGACGGTCAGACATGTGGCGCTCCCTGTAATGGTTAATTCAATCTTTCTGAACCTGTTCCCGCATTTGGTCAATCACGACCCCTAAATCCGGCCCAAAGGACGTCAGATCCGATGATCGACCCCTGAAACACAGAAATATTTGCCTCACGGTTAAATTTCTGTCTAATGAAATCGGGGTTTTTCCCACCGCTCCACCTTTCTGCAAATGCTTGTGCACCGATGCCACATGGGCGGTCAGCCAGTCCAGACATTTGATGATACAGGATTTTGCGGATAACAGGGTGCGCGACCCGCATATCCATGAGCTCTGCTTCTGCTCAACCTCCTTGCCCCATCGCGTATCTTGCCATCGTAAAGAGCATACAATTTGCCGCTGTATCGGAATACGTGCGTCAGACGTTCTTGGCCATGGCCCGAAGCTCGACAGGCTGGGGGAATCATGACCGGCACAACGTGACGTGACAAGACCGCTGAGCACGACAAACACTGAACAGACGCCGTGACCAGCCCCATTGTCCTGAATAACCGCAACCTGGCCCACAGACCACAACGAATGGCCACTGGAATTCCCCGGTACCGAGTCATTCTTTGACGCCCTTGCGTACCGAATGCGCAAGGGCGGGCTTTGTTGCACAAAATAGCCGAGGGGATTGGTGTCCCGAATCCGGTGCGACGCCGGGAGCCGTGGGCGGTTGGGGCCGCGCAGGATGCGCAAACGGCGGGATTGGCGGAACCGCTGGTTGTTTCGAAGGCATCAAATTATCCGTATCTAACGGAATTCCCGCATCGGTGGCGCGCTTTGATATTGCCCCGGCAACCCTGTCAGGGCGGCAATTCGCGTCCCGAGACGCGAATACCCTCAATTGCGCTGGCGGGACCGATGCATTCAACACGCGCCTGGCCAGGGCGTCCCATCTAGTGGCTTGATTCTGCGGTGAACGCGGGCTGGTTCAGCAGGCCATGTCACCAAGGATATGAACCGCCGCCTCTGTGGCAACACCGGTGAACAGACCCTCTGGAGAGGCAGGTGGCAACAGCAACCCTGTGAACAGGTCGCCCCGGGGTCGTCTCTCGATCCGGGGTCACCGGGAGCGGCTTCATGATGTTCATCCCCGCAGCGTTGGCTTGCACCCGGATCCAGTGAGGGCAGGCTCAGCCGCGCGCATCCTTAAGCTTCAGAATCGTGATCGCGAACGGCGGTCTGGTCCACGCAACCGGTAGTGTCCTGATGATCTCCTCCACCGACAATCCGATGGTCCCGGCAACCATATCCGGGGCCACAGCCGCGCCAAAACCTGGCACCATCCGGTCATTACAGCCGACCCGGAACAGTCCCCCGGTTTCCACGGCCAAGCAGGTCGCCATCGACAAACCCACGGGCTTATGGCTCCGCCACGGCTGTGCGGGTCGAACAGCATCTGCGAGCAGTGCCGCGCCGCTTGCCAGATCATATCTCACGTGGACATCTGTGACATCCGCGATATCAGACTGGCCGGTGAGAGCGCATTCCACCAGTGAGGTTTCATCCCGAAACGCAACACGCGTGTCATCCGGCAGGGCGATGCCGCATCCGTTGTCGCCAAACGGGCGGGCGCAACACGCATCCACATGATCGACGGTGCAAGGCGGTCAATGGACCGCCACCGGTGACAGATCGTGCCGACGCGCCAGAACAAAGGCCATTGCGCGGTTCGAAACCAGGGCCAACCGTTGGCCATTGGCGTCATGCACGGCGTAAATCTGTTCCAGATCGCCCGCATGGTCGCGCACCTCCTTGGGGAGTTCGACCACATCCACCTTTTTCACATAGACGATCGGCCGGGCGATGGTTTCGGGTTCAGCGGATGTATTCATGGATTATCCCTTTCGGATGTTAATCATTTGCACCACGGTATCGTGGTACGGCACAGGTCAGATCACCATGCAACAGCCCGTTTTCCATGATGGCGTCACCCACCTCGCCCCCGTCGGCCAATACGAATATACGCTGAAACTGGCATACGGCGATTCCGCTATGCAGGAACACACGGTCTTCGCTGTCATTTGTTTGATGTCCGCGAACAATCAAATACCGGTCCTCGACAGGTCATGATCGGCAAATCCGGCGACCCCCAGCGTGACATGGTCCAACCGCTCGAATCCCAACAGACGGGGGTATGAGCACAAGGCAAGTTTTGTCATCGGCCGATCCTTGATCAGAAAACAACGGACGGGTGGGCATGGCCCCTTTTCGGTGACTGCAAATCGCATATGGGGCGCAAGCACTGTGGAAACAAGAGCCGGGCGCGGCCTTGGGATTATCCCAGACCCCCATCCTTGATCCGCGCGGCCGAGTCACCCATGAATACGCCCCTCGCTATCACGATAAAAATCGACGATGTGCCGCTCATGGAACTCGTGAGGCATCGCCAGCCCCATGACCCGGGCGCGGCGGTCACGACATCGCGGCAAAGGGATGCTTCGGATCAACCAGACCATCACGCATTTGAAAAGCTTTGGGAAACACGAAAAAATGTCGCTAAACAACAAAAATGCCCTGATCCAGGAGCTCCTGACTCCGGACATTATTGCGGGCCACGGGTACCGTGTACATTGTGTGCCCTGTTCGAAACAGGTGGTATGACATCGGCACATGCCGTAATTATTATGGGCAGTTAGCCGGATTGGCCGACGGCAAGGCTGGCCGCCGAAATCCTGGATGACCCAGGCGTGCCTTACGAGATACGGAGTGTCGCGACACATTGCACACCGGCTCGGCGGGGGGATTACAGGCGGATGACGGTGGACCGGGGCCTGCGGGGGGAATATCGCGGGTGCCAGAGTCGCAATACATTTGCCGGGCATGATGGCCAGTAAAACACGGGTTTCCGTTATCGGCGTGCGGGCTCAGATCAAGGTGCTATCGGGGATCGATTCGCTCTGCTCCATCGTGCAAATGCCCAAAGGGGTTCCCCTAGCCACCATGGAACGGGGCGCGATGGGGACGGCAAATGGCAGATTGATGGTCACTGGAATACTGGCGGTACCCGATCCGCATCTTGCGACGCGATTGGACGCCCGGGGCACGGTACCGACCGATCACTGCACCGTTGGCAACCGGCGCAGTGGATCGGCATTCTGGGCGCAACGACGGTTCCGGTGCCGATCACGGCCAAAATCCTGAACACGTTGGATTATGGCCAAGGTAGTGGATGTTGCGCTTTGTATTGCCAGCTATTGATCGTCAACGAAATCGTATCACAGGTTCATAATGCGGACCACTGCACCCAAACTGGCATCCAAACTGATTGTATCGTGGACCAGTTTGGACAGCAATATCCGGGCAATCGCCGGGTTGTTGTTGGGAGCCATGCGGATGGCATCATAGAACCCCTGATCAGGGAAGATATGGACCGTGTGCCGACATTGGTTTGAACGGCGGATACGGCAGGGCATCTTTACGGCGAACCCGGGTGAACCCGGACGGCAAAATGGGGCATGTAAACCGGATGCGGCACGGTCAAGCCGCCAGAAACCGACTCGCGACCGGTCCCGACATAAAGCTGACCCGTCCGGCGGCGATGGTCGCGGCGACGTGGCGCGACTGCTTATCCAGGATCACCAGATCGGCACGCAACCCGGGCTCCAGGTCGCCCCGGTCCGACAGTCCCAGCACCCGCGCCGGCCCTGACGAGATCAGCGACCACGCCTCGGCCAAACCGCAGACACCGCCATCAGCCAACACAAATGCGGCACGTTTGGGCGACGGATAATGATAGTCTGATGCCAGCGCATCGCAAAAGCCCATGGCAATCAACTCCAGCGCGCTGGCATTGCCCTTGTGCGACCCACCGCGCACCACATTGGGTGCACCCAATATGATGTGATCCCCTGCCCCGCGCGCGGCCACCGCCACCGCCAGGGTTTCGGGAAATTCGGAAATCCGCACCCCTCGCGCGCGCCATTTGGCACGGGTATCGGCGTCCGGGTCATCATGGCTGCCCAATCGGACACCGGCCGCATTCAGCGCCCGGCACAATTGGTCCATGGCCTGCGGTACCTCGGACCGACAGGCATGCATGTCCAGCAGCATTGCAAAGTGTTTTTCCGGATCGCGCCCGGCCCTCAGCGCCTGACCGGTCAATCCTTTGGGACGACGCCGTGATGCCAGACGGTCATGTGGCAGGTGGTCGTTAAACACGACATACGGCACATTCCAATCGGCGATCTTTCTCGGCAGCTCAGCATAGTCATATAACATATTGTATTCAAAACGCAATTGCGGGATCAGATCGGTTGCGACCTGCGGCCGCACCTCGGTGACCGCGGCCATCATCCGACCCGCAAACTCCGGGCCACGCACACCGCCCTCCCAACTGTAAAACTGTGCCAGGACGGCCGTGGTGATGCCGTTGGCGGCCAGTTCCGCCTCTGCCGCCATCACACCCGCGGCGATCTGTTTCATAGCCCCCCGGCGCGGCGCGACATGGCGTTCAAACCCATCCCCATGCGCGTCTATGATCCCCGGCAAGAGCATATAGCCGTCCAAATCAACTCGTTTGGGTAGTCTGTGTTCGACAATTCGACCACCCGAAAGACTTAGCACTTCCATGCGCGGCCCATGCTGACGCAGGACCTCGCCATTCAGGAATGTGACATCCAGCATGACCTTACGCTCCATCGCCACACACCTCCGCGCCCGGAGCCAGCCAAACAGTCGGGGGGTTGCCCGACAACAGAAACATCACTGCTTAGCGCGGTGCCCAGTGCGCCGGGCTGGACAGGGGCGGCAAAAACGGGGGTGGTATGCCGCACTGTCCAGCACACGGGGCCAGTACCACAGAGCATATGCCCAACCCGAATGTCACCACCCCCGGAAGAACGGCGAGAAAAATGCCAAACCCGCCACCGAACCGACCCATCCCGCGACCCACGCGACGGCCAGGACCATCAGTACCATCAGCAAAACGCCCGCCAGAATATTGATGTCCTTGCGCCCGACCATGGTATAGGCGGCCGGTCACAAAATATCGCTGCTATAGACCAGGCCGACGCGTCTACCAACCGGCACCAACTGGCCCGGCCACGACAGCCAGGTCAGCTCGCCAAAGGCAATGCAGGGGGCCAATCAACCGCGGTGCGGGCTGACACCGATAGCGCCGATGGTCCCCGCAAACAGGATCGCGCTCCGTGCCAGGCCGAACGGGACCGACATGTCCGGCCTCGTGCCCCGATCAATATAAGCCAGCGCAAACCCAACCATACACACCGCCAACCCGATTGCCCCCGGTTGCCGCTGACAAAGGACAAAACCGCGCCGTTGGATCATGGTGCTCATGGTCAAGGTCGCCGCCCCTGCCGCCACGCAGGGCAGGGATGGCCCCCGCTGGCGACCACCACCCGGTCAAGCGGCGGGTTTGAGGTGAGAGCGGTCAGGGTCGGGGCGATCAGGATGGTCAGGCGCATGGTCGACCCATAGCGTTCATTCGTTAGGTTGAGAACCGGTGGCGCAAACATGATACCATTCCACGTGATCGTCCATGGTTTCGACGGGGTCAGCCGACCCCTGTTCGATCACCCGACGTGCAGTGAGGGGCAGTTTCACGGGCGGCTTGCCGCTCATGCCCTTCCTTTGGTACGGTTTCGGGCAGACTATGGACCGTTTCCCCCCCGCACAATCCGGCGTGAACCGCAGCCACGGGGCGA
>JACOMT010000041.1:23117-33240 GCA_014623385.1 Paracoccaceae bacterium | reverse complement strand
CATCAAGCCACCCCTGAACACCTTCTCAAGATCATACCAGGTTGATGGTTTGTCCGCAATCCTCCAGTTATGCAGAGGTCTTTTACCAGACTGCCCCGTCGCAATGGAGATCCGCCCGCACCACAAATGCCATCGAACGCCTGAACGGGGGGGCCCCGTCGCCGGATCAGGACGCAAACCGTGCCGATGCTGCTATGGGTGCTGCTGGCCTCTGGCCAGACCCGGGACGCGCAAGGCCGATGGCTGGCAAACCCCTCGCGCAGCCAATCAGGCCCATGTCCCCCTGACCTCAAGCAAATTGCCCGGAGAACGCTGCCGGAGAATTTCCAACACTTTAACAGGCCCATCCGGGACCCGGACCACCCGGGGCGGTTCATACCGCGGTGCCGCTCAGCCTTGCGCCGTTGTCTCCACACCCTCGATAGCCTTCCGATTGCTCGCCATGTTGAGGCACATTGTGAACGCGTTTTTGGTCGGCACCAAATTAGCCTTGCCTTGACCTGCGATATCGAACGCCGTGCCATGCGCGGGGGTTGTCACAGGGATTGGGAGCCCGGCAAGGACCGAAACACCTCGATCAAATCCAAGAAGTTTGATCGCGATCTGACCTTGATCATGGTACATGGTAACGACTGCATCATATTCGCCGTCTCGAACTTTCAACCACAACGTATCCGCGGGCAGCGGCCCGACGCAGTTGATCTGTTTATGTTGCGCCGCTTCGACCGCAGGGCGGATCACGCGGATCTCTTCATCGCCCATCAGACCACCGTCGCCTGCATGTGGGTTATAAGCCGCGACAACGATGCGCGGACGATCATAGCCCGCCATCTTGAGCGTTCGATCCGTCAAGGCAATATTCGCCTCGATCTTCTCCCTGGTCAAAAGCCCGGGCACGTCCTTCATCGCCACATGGCTGGCCACACGGCCGTTCCACATGCCATTTGCCACATTGAACTCGCTGGCCGGGGTGTTCAGGTCGAAAAAATCCCTGGCAAAGCCGAGCTCATCAGAGAATTCGTTGCCACCGAGATGCATGGATTCCTTGTTGAAGGGCATGAATACAATGCCGTCGATCCTGCCGTCCCGGGACAGTTCAAAAGCCCGGCGAAGCCCCGCAATTGACGATTGTCCACCCGCGGCAGAGACCTGTGCCACGGGGACCTCACCAATGCCATCGATAGGCAGATCAAGGTGAAGAATGTCTCCGTCGTCCACCTTGATTTCGGCATCAAGCGGGGCATGACGAACCGCGATTTCGACGCCCATTTGATCCTCGCCACGGGCGAAGACCTCGGGAGCACCGATCACCACCAGATTGGCGTTTTGGCGGATGTTTTGCCCGGACAAGAGCTTGTTTAGCAGCTCGGGGCCAATGCCACCGGGATCGCCCTGGATCAAAGCTATAGTCTTTTTGGTCACGTCGTGTCCCCGGTTTGAAGTTTTTCCTGCGCCGCAGCAATGTTGATCATCGCGACCTCCAGGTGGCGGCGCATGTGCCTGGCACAGGCCTTGCCGTTACGGGCCTGCAGCGCAGCAAGAATATCCGCGTGTTGTCCTAAAGTGCGATCCCGGGCCATGCGCGCTTTGGATGAGATGAACCGCGCTCGCCATAGCCGCGCATTGTAGGTTTGATGCGAGTCCAGCAGAGGCTCATTGCGGGAGGCCTGCACGATGGTTTTGTGAAACGCCATGTCCCAGCGAAAAAACTGCAAGGGATCGGTATCGATGTCTGCAAGGCGCATGCGTTCCTCCAGGTCGGCGGCCCGGGCAATCTCGGCGTCTGTCGCATGTCTGCAAGCCAGTTCGCCCGCCAGTGCCTCCAGCACGCCAAGAACCGCAAGATTTTGCGCGAGTTCTTCCATTGAAGGATCAGCAACGCGCAGGCGGCGTGTGGGGCCGTAGCTGATGAGGCCTTCGACTTTGAGGATGCGCAACGCCTCTTTCATCGGCGTGCGGCTGATGTTGAGCGCATCCGCCAGGTCGCGTTCCGGAACGGCGACCCCTGGCGCAAGCTTGCCCAGCAGGATGAACTCGCGCAGCGTGTCGGCGGCCTGTTCAGCCAACGACGTTCGGGGAGCAATGCCGCCCGTTTCGCGTAATTCCGCTGCCCAGGCCGTGCCCGCCACGTCAGAGCCCCCACCGCAACACCAAGGGATCGAGCGGGCGCAATAGCTCGAACAGTTGCTCCCGTGCCCAATCCGGCAACGCCGGAATCGGATGACGGCAAAAGGCGGATCTGATCACCCCGCCCGCTTTCATCGTCTCCTTGGCGGCCCGGAAATTGCACTGGCGGTTCTCGTGGTTGATCGCAGGAAGGACGCGCGCGTAGGCTGCAAGTGCCCGGTCCCGATCCCCGGCCAGGTGATGCGTCACAACGGGTTTGATCTGGTCGGTGATCGTCGCAGAGGTCATCGTCCCTGTCGCGCCTGCGTCCAGATCGGCCATCAGGGTGATGCCCTCTTCGCCATCAAAGGGCCCGTCTATGTGATCTCCGGCCTCCGCCAGAAGCACCCGCAGTTTTGCAGCGGTTCCAACGCTCTCGATTTTGAAGAGCTTCAGCATCTCGATCTCGCGCGCCATCCGGGCAAGAAGTGAAACGGCCAGGTCGACCCCGGACAAAGGTGCGTCCTGCAGCATGATTGGGATGCCGACCTCGCCGACACGGGCGAATTGCTCAAACGTCTGGTCAGCAGTGCCTTTTAGCGTTGCGCCATGATACGGTGCCATCATCATCACGATAGATGCGCCCATCTCCCTGGCCTGGCGAGCACGTGCAACCACGATGTCGGTGGCAAAGTGGCTGATCGTGACAATCACGGGCACGCGCCCGGCTACGTGTTCCAGGGACATCTTCGTCAGATCGAGGCGCTCTTGGTCGCTCAACAGGAACTGCTCGGAATAGTTCGCCAGAATGCAAACACCATCTGATCCCTGGTCGATCATGCAATCAAGCACGCGGGCGGAGCCTGCTAGGTCAAGTGTGCCGTCTTCGTTGAACGCTGTGGGGGCGACAGGCCAGATGCCGGAATAGGGTTTCATGGGGCGATGTAGCTCGTTTTGACTGTTGTGTAGAATTCGCGGGCATAAGCGCCTTGCTCGCGTGCGCCATAGCTGGAGCCTTTGCACCCACCAAAGGGCACGTGATAATCGACTCCAGCGGTGGGCAGGTTGACCATCACCATCCCGGCCTCGGCGTGGCGGCGGAAGTGGCTGGCATATTTCAAAGAGCTGGTGCAGATCCCGGAGGACAGGCCAAACTCTGTGTCGTTCGCCATAGCCAGCGCCTCGTCGTAGTCGGCGGCTTTGATCACACTGGCGCAGGGACCAAAGATTTCTTCCCGGCTGCTGCGCATCTGGTTAGTGGCACCGGTAAAGACAGCGGGGTGCTGGAAAAAACCGGGACCATTGGCTCGCCCGCCCCCGGAAACCTCACAGCCTTCCGCTTTGGCCAGCGCCACATAGCTGAGGTTCTGATCCAGCTGCGACTGATCCACGACCGGACCGATCTGCGTCGCCGGGTCGAGAGCGTCGCCGACCTTCAACGCAGCAGCCTCGGCGGTCAGTTTCTCGACAAAGGCGTCGTGTATGCCCTCGGTCACGATCAACCGGGACGAGGCCGTACAGCGCTGGCCGGTAGAAAAGAACGCCCCGTTAGCTGACACACTTACTGCGGTGTCGAGGTCGGCGTCATCCAGCACCACCATCGGGTTCTTGCCGCCCATCTCTGTCTGCACCTTCTTGCCGTGGGTCGCGCAGCCCACCACGATGCCACGGCCCACCGGCACTGACCCGGTGAAGCTGATCGCATCAATGCCGGGATGCTCGACCATGCGCGCGCCGACAGTTGAGCCACGCCCCATGACAAGGTTGAAGACGCCATCGGGGCAGCCCGCCGCTTTCAGCGACCTGGCGAGCTCCCAGGCGCAGCCGGGCGTCAGGTCGGCGGGTTTCAGGATTACCGCGTTGCCATAAGCGAGCGCTGGCGTGATCTTCCAGGCCGGGATCGCGATGGGAAAATTCCACGGCGTGATCAGGCCGACGATACCCACCGGCTCTCGCTCAATCATTACTTCGATGCCGGGGCGGACGGAGGCTATGGCCTCACCACCGAGGCGCAGTGTCTCGCCTGCAAAGAACTTGAAGATTTGCGCCGCACGGGTGGCTTCACCGATGCCTTCGGCCAGAGTCTTGCCCTCTTCACGGCTAAGCAGCTGCCCCAGCTCTTCCCGGCGTGCCATCAGATCCGCGCCGACCTTTTCCAGAACGTCGTGGCGAACCTGGGGCGAGGCAAGCGCCCAGCCTGGCTGCGCCGCCTGCGCCGCTTCAACCGCGGCATCCACCGCGCTGGCGTCGCCGCGGGTATATTCGCCGATCACATCGTCGGTATTCGACGGGTTAACGTTCGGCGCGGCCTCGTTCCCACCAACCCAGGCTCCGCCGATAAGGTTTTCACATACGCCCATTTCGTCTTACTCCACGATGTCAAAGTGTTCTAAGTGCTTGTCTGTTATGCTGATGGCCAGGCCGGGCAGGTCGTCATCAAGTTGCAGGAACCCGTCTTCGGCTTCTGCGTCGCCTTCGAAGATGTAATAGAACAGCTCGTTGCCCACTTCCACGTCGAAGACAGGGAAATATTCGCTGATCGGGCAGTTCATGTTGGCCATGGTGACGTGGTAGTTGTGCATCTGCCCAGCATGCGGGATTGCCGGGATTTGCGCTGCTTCTGCGATCGCGTTGATCTTTTGTGCGGCCGTAATGCCGCCTACGCGGTTGGTGTCATATTGCAGCACGCTGACGGCCTTTTTCTCGATAAGGTCCTTGCAGCCGATGACCGAGAATTCGTGCTCACCGCCAGAGATCGGAACGATGTTCAGCGCGTTTAACTCGCGATAGCCCTCCACATCATCAGCGATCACCGGCTCCTCCAGCCAGCGCGGTTCGAATTTTTCAAGCTGTGGCAACATGCGCCTAGCGTAGTCCAGGTTCCAGCCCATGTAGCATTCAAGCATCAGGTCCACGTCATAGCCCAACACCTCGCGCAGTGCTTCTACGCGCTTCAGGTTCTCGCGCATGCCCGCCATGCCGTCCTTAGGGCCAAAGCCAAAGCGCGACTTATAGGCATGATAGCCGTGTTTTTGGGCCTCTTCCGCTTCGCGTTGCATGGAATCGACGCTGTCGGCATAGAGTTTAGAGTAGTAGACCGGTATTTTCTCCTTTGTGCGCCCGCCGAGTAGCTTGAAAACCGGTTTATCTACCAATTTTCCCATCAGGTCCCAGATCGCGATATCGATGGCTGAAATCGCGGTCATGCCGATGCCTTTACGGCCCCAGGCATGGGTGCGGCGGTACATCTTTTCCCAGATATAGGCGTAATCGAACGGGTCCTCGCCGATTACCAGCCCGGCATAGTGGTCGTCGATGGCCTTCTTCACGACCGTCGGCGCAAGAGCCGCGTTGCCGATGCCGATGGTGCCGTCCTGTGTTTCAACCTCGCAAGTCAGCCACTGGTGGAAGCGAAAAGACGCCATCGCGTCGCCCTTCATCCACAGCGCGTCCGAGGCATTGGTGCAAAAATTCCCCTGAGGTGGCACGGTCGGTCCAGTCCAATTCCATACACGTGTGCGGACAGATTTGATTTTCGTCATCAGTTACTCTCCGGTGGATTCAAGCGGTGCGTGGTGCTTGACCAGGCGGCCCCAGATTGGAGGGCCAAAAAGCGCCAAGGCAGTCAGCACGAGAAAGAACAAAGTCAGCGGTCGGCTGAACATGAGCCACCATTTCTCATCGAGCATCACCATCGACTGTCCAAGGCGTTGCTCTAGAATGCCGCCAAGGATCAGGCCAATGGCAAGCGGCACCACGGAAAAGCCATAGCGGCGCATGAAGTAACCAAGGACGCCGGAAATCAACGCCACCCAGACGTCGAACATCGATTGATCCAGCGCGTAGGCACCAACGATGGAAAAGACGAACACACAGGGCCAAAGCACCTGCACCGGTATCAATGTCACCCGGGCGAAGATTTTGGCACCCCAGAAGCCGAAGGCGAAGAAGAGGACGTTCACCAGCATCATCGACCAGAAGATCGCATAGGCGAAATTTGCCTGTTCCGTAAACATGGTTGGCCCTGGTCGTAACCCGTGAACCATCAGGCCAGCCAGAATCACGGCCGCAGTGGCTGAGCCGGGGATCCCCAGCGCCAGCGTCGGCACCATCGCACCGCCTGTGGCAGAGTTGTTCGCCGCTTCTGACCCCGCGACGCCCTCTATCGCGCCCTTGCCAAATTCCTCGGGGTTCTTCGACCATCGCTTGGCCTCATTATAGCCGATCATTGAGGCGACGGTCGCGCCTTCGGCTGGCAGGATGCCAATGAACGTACCGATGCCGGAAGACCTGAGAATCACGCGCCATGTTTTGGCGTAATCCTCGCGAGATGGCAGCTTGATTGCCTTCATTTTCACGCGTTCACGCCTTACATGCAGGTTGGACGCCTGAACCAAAAGCTCGGATATGCCAAAGATGCCGATCATCACCGGCACGAACCCGATGCCGTCATACAGGTGGTAAGAGCCGAAGGTGAACCGCTCTACCGTTGTCAGATTGTCCACACCCACAAGCGCAAAGAAAATGCCGAATCCGCCTGCGATCAGATTCTTTAGCGCGGACCCATCGCCAATCGAGGCCAGCATGGAAAGACCGAAGAGGGTCAGCGCGAAATACTCTGGTGGTGAGAAGTTATAGGCCGCGCGCGCCAACAAGGGGGTGGCGAGCATCAAACATATCACGCTGAATATTCCGCTGATCGTGGACGCCACGACCGCCATCCCCAATGCGCGTCCCGCCTCTCCGCGTTGCGCCAAAGGATATCCGTCCAGACAAGTTGTGGCGCTTGCAGAGGTACCAGGCGTGTTGATTAGGATCGCTGTAATCGCACCGGCAAATGTGGCTGAGCAATAGATCGCTGTGAGGATAGCGATTGCAGGGACCGGATCCATCACAAGTGTAAAGGGCAGCAACAGTGCCGCACCGGTTGTCGCGTTCAACCCAGGCAAGGCCCCTATGACCACGCCGCCCAAAGTTGCCGCGAAAAGGAGCAACAGCAGATAGGGATCGCCGAGTGCGTACAGACCAGAAAGAAAAGCGTCCATTACAGCGTGTCCTGTCCATAGACGAAAAGAGAATGTCCGTCGGTCCAGAGGCAGCGTTTGCCGGAACGACGAACCTGATCACGGCGGAATGCGGCTTTAGCAATCGCGTTTGGGAGCGTCAGGTATTCAATTTGATAGGACATCGCTAGCCGTACCAAAGGTTGGTCAACACTCCGCGCGGAAAGCGTATCTCGAAGACTTGGTCAAAAAGGAAAAACACCGCGACGGGGACGAGAATGCCCACACCGATCAGTACGACAGGCTGTCGCTCGCCCCAGAAATAGGTCAGCGCCAATGCAAAAACTGATAGGGCGAGGAATAAGTCCACCGTTGTCAGTCCGGCAAAAACTGCGAACAGCGCAAACGTTCCCCACACCGTGTTCTGCAGTTTGTCTTTGACCCGCACCGGGTCAATCCACGCCATAAGAAGCGTCAATCCAACGAGAAAGATCAGCACAAGTTGCGGAAAGTCCGAGGGCTGTATGCCGCGCTTTAGGATTGGCGGCATTTTGCGGAACGTCGTCGAGACATAGAAGGCCGCTGTACAAAACAGCACGATTGCGGCTGGCACGAGCCAGCGTTCGAACTTGCCGTGGGATTGGCGCTCGTCAGACATTGGAAAACCTGGGTGCGTTATTCGGAATGTGGCCGACACGAGACCGGCCACATCGACTGATACCTTTATTCGATAAAGCCCAGCTCTTTTAGCGCAGCATTCATCTCGTTCACCGTGGTTTTGATCTGCGGGCCCCAAACATCCGCACCAGCCACCGAAGTGCTGTCGAGGCCAACCGAGGTCAGAAAGCCCTGGTAGACCGTGTGGTTCATCGATTTCAGCAGAGCAGCTTCGATCTTCCCTGCAACATCATCTGGCGTGTCGGCATGCACTGCAAAGCCGCGCACTGTCGAGAAACTGACGGGAATGCCAAGCTCCTTCGCAGTCGGCACGTCAGCGATTTTAGCCATACGCTCGTCCGCCAGAACAACAGTCGGGCAAATCTCACCAGCTTCGATCTGTGCAGTTGCTTCCGCGAGGTTCAAAACACCGGCGTCTACTGCACCGGCCACCAACTGCGTTGCCAACTCACCGCCACCGTCGAACGGCAGCATCTTTGGCGTCATCATTCCACCCTTAAGCGTGAACATGAAGGCAGAAACGTCGTCGATATTGCCAAGATGGGTTACACCATAGGTGATCGGGGCCTCCTTTTGCCTGGCCACGAAATCTTCGGCACTCTCATAGGTACCGCATTTGGTCATCAGGATCTGCGGATCGTCCGTGCCGCGCGCGATCGGGCGCAGCTCGTCAATTGTCATGCCGCCCTGGCCCTTCGCCATAACGGCGGCATGGCCGACGGTGAACGTCAGAATCGTGTATCCGTCAGCAGGCACAGTCTTGTAGTATTCCAGCGCCGCAGCGCCGCCACCGCCCTTCTTGTTGATGATGACCATGTCCTGGCCAAGCTCACGTCGGGCCCGCAACATCATCATGCGCGTGGTAACGTCTGTACCACCGCCGTTTCCGGCATGGGTTACCACTTCAATTGTCTTGCTTGGGTATTCATTTGCGGTTGCAAAACCGCCTGCCAGCGACGCTGAAATCGCGAGAACGGCAGCGGCCCCAACCTTTGCTCTGAATGAAATCTTCATAATGTCCTCCCTGGGATCGTTGACTGATAAGGTATTTGGTATGCCAAATTTCACATGAGAGTCAACCTGACACTGGCACGGAATCTAATCCTGTGCGCTAATCCTGTGCATGTTGCGTAGCTCACCTTTTCGATTTGTGAATTCAGTTATGAACCCAGGGCCTGCGAACTTACCCTCATCAGCACAGCCGTAGGAATTAACCGGTCATTCGAGCACGTCGTAGAAAGTCTTATAAAGTCGTAGAAAATGATCGATCCGGGCCCGTTCCAGACTTTGCATGCGGTAATGTCGGGTTGTCGTTCAGGGAGGGTATGGCAGATCGGAGGGTCAGTCATGAATAAACCAAATTTGCCTGCCACACGCGCGTTTTGCCCAGCGTGAAACACAGGACGCATCGTTGGAAAGAAGCACCCGCTGAAGCCCAGGCAAGTCTGGGCAATTTGAGAACGACCAGAGCTGGCGGAGAATCATCGCGACTTTGCTTTGTTCAATACAGTTGGGTTTTGTTCCCGGTCGCGGTTTCTTGCCGAAGCTCGCGGTATGGTTGTGTTTTGGGTACTCTGCCATTCAGCATTCAGGTATTTGACCAGAGCCTGGACGCGGATGTAGAGCCAGCGTTCAATGGCACTCAACTGCGGTGCATTGTGGAAGACCTCTGCCTGATAGGGTGATGTTCGGCGGAACCCTGGATTTGGCCATTCTGTCTGGTCCCTGGCCTTGCAGCGCGCAAAGCGGTTTTGGTGGTCTGGTTTTATGCGGTTGCCGGTGTTTGCCGGTGTTGGCGGGGCAGGTTCTGCCCAATCGCCACCAGCACCAGTTGGGCGTTTTGGTTTGGCCAGCCCGAAATATCAGGCGGCGCGGCATCGTGGCATAGGCATTGCGCAATCCCGCAAGCGGCGGTTGGAGCTCAGCCTGCCCCCGCGTTGTTCCCGGGCCCGCAGGGATCGATGACAGGCGGCCATTCGCATGATCCCGTCACGGTAGCGACCATGCAGGCGTCCCGGTTGGCCCTGCTGGCATAGGCCTTGTCGGCCAATACGCGCCTGCGCGTTCGCCCCTTTGACCATGGTATCGAACCCGCAGGGGCTCCGGTCTGGTTCGCAGGTGCCCCATGTGGACCTTGTCGATGAAGCCTTCCTCCATCCGGGCCTCGCCCGGGTGGGCAAAGCCGCCTGGATGTCATCTTGCGGCACTTCCCACCGCTTCGGCCCGAGCTCCCCGATCTGACGGCAACCCCCGGCCGCAAGATCATCGTGGACACCGCGCGAAAAAGGCAACAGGTCGTCGCATCGGGCACAGGTGCAAAGAGGTTGGGACCGCAA
>JACOMT010000041.1:7701-23094 GCA_014623385.1 Paracoccaceae bacterium | reverse complement strand
GTGCGCCCCAACCTGCGCTTGCGCGTCGGTGAACACCACCGCCAGTCCATTATGGCGTCAATCTTGCTCAGAACGTCATTTGCGCCGATCCGAACCGCGTTCGACACGAATCGCGCAAAAACAGGTACTTAAGGCCACCCCTGCCCCCCCCAGTAGCGTTCCGGAGTTGATGGTTTGTCCGGAACCATCCAAATTATGCAGAGGTCCTGGCAGGGATGTGGTCATAGTCAATAGCCTATTTTTGATCCCCTTATTTCAGCACCATGGCAATTTCAGGCGTGGCCGTTAAGCGGTTCACATTGACCAAACCAAATCATCAGGCAAAGGCTGGCTGATCCGAGTAGCAGATCTCCGCCTCAGGGATCCCCGCGTCAAAGCCGTCTGTAAAGGATGTGGTTTGCATCCGGGCAGGGCTCGCTCCTGCCCGGGTCGGGCGCACCTTAGCCAATCGCCGGTGCACAGGAATATACGAGAATATCAAGTGACGGATACGCTGATCAGATCTGCACCTGCGGCTGTGCAGGGATAGCTATATCGCCTTGGCTCGCTTTTCGGCCACCACATGCCGGGCCAGATCGC
Organism: Paracoccaceae bacterium; assembly: GCA_014623385.1. Taxonomy (GTDB): domain Bacteria; phylum Pseudomonadota; class Alphaproteobacteria; order Rhodobacterales; family Rhodobacteraceae; genus JACOMT01. The sequence goes on along the minus strand of JACOMT010000041.1, from coordinate 22,515 downwards.
GGGCGATGGCAAAGGCACCTTTGATCTTGTCGGCATCCGACTTCCAGTCACGCCGCACGACAATTTTGTCATCCTTGACCTTGGCCAGACCCTTTTGCGCCTCAATAAAAGCCACCAACCCCTCTGGTGAGGCGAATTTGCCGTTGTGAAACTGAACTGTCGCCCCTTTGGGACCGCCATCCAGTTTCGCGATACCTGCGCGTTTGCACATCGCTTTGATCCGCACGATCAACAACAGCGTGTTGACTTCGCGCGGCAGCTTGCCGAACCGGTCAATCAGTTCAGCGGCGAACCCTTCCAGTTCGATTTTGGTGCTAAGCGCGGACAGACGCCGGTAGAGGCCCAGCCGAACGTCCAGGTCCGGGACATAGTCGTCGGGTATCAGAACCGGCACTCCCAGATTGATCTGAGGTGCCCATTGATCATCCACATCTGATAACCCCTCCATTTCGCCCGCGCGGATTTTCGCAATCGCCTCTTCCAGCATGGATTGGTAAAGTTCGCGCCCCACGTCCCGCATCTGGCCCGATTGGTCCTCCCCCAACAGGTTACCAGCCCCCCGAATGTCGAGGTCTTGACTGGCCAACGTGAAGCCCGCCCCCAGCATATCAAGCGACCCCAAAACACGCAGTCGCTTTTCAGCAGTCGCGGTCAGTTTCACCCGGGGATGCGTGGTCAGATAGGCATAGGCCCGGGTTTTCGACCGCCCGACCCGCCCCCGGATTTGATACAGCTGGGCCAGGCCAAGCATATCCGCGCGATGTATGATCATCGTGTTGGCAGAAGGAATATCCAAACCGGATTCTACAATGGTCGTGGCCAACAATACGTCAAATTTCCCATCATAAAAGGCATTCATACGGTCATCCAGCTCGCCTGCCGCCATCTGACCATGGGCCATGACATAGGTAAGTTCGGGAAGCTGTTCTTGCAGAAATTCCTCGATTTCAGGCAAATCCGAGATGCGGGGGGCCACATAAAAACTTTGCCCACCGCGATAATGTTCCCGTAGCAACGCCTCGCGGATTGTGACCGCGTCAAATTCCGAAATATAGGTGCGAATAGCCAACCGGTCGATCGGTGGTGTGCCGATGATCGACAGATCACGCACGCCCGACAGCGACAATTGCAGGGTCCGGGGAATGGGCGTCGCCGTCAGGGTCAGCACGTGGATGTCACTCCGAAACTGTTTCAGCCGTTCCTTGTGGGCCACGCCGAAATGCTGTTCCTCGTCAATAATCAACAGACCAAGGTTCTGAAACCGGATCCCCTTGGCCAGCAACGCGTGGGTCCCAACCACGATGTCGACTGTTCCGCGCGCAATGCCAGCGCGGGTGGCTTGCGCCTCTTTCGTCGAGACAAAGCGCGACAGTTGACGCAATTCTAACGGAAAGCCCCGGAAGCGTTCCAAAAAGGATGCCGCATGTTGCCGGGCCAGCAATGTCGTCGGCGCGATCACCGCGACCTGTACACCAGACATCGCGGCGACAAAGGCCGCCCGCATCGCGACCTCAGTCTTGCCAAAGCCGACATCGCCACAGATTAGGCGGTCCATCGGCTGACCGCTGGTCAAATCATCCAGCACATCGGCTACTGCGCGTAGCTGATCATCCGTTTCCTGATAGGGAAAGCGGGCACTGAATTCTTCCCAAGCATGTGGCGATGGATCCAGGATCGGTGCCTTGCGCAGCGCGCGTTCAGCTGCAACCCGGATCAACCGGTCAGCCATTTCGCGGATGCGTTCCTTGAGCCTAGCCTTTTTCGCCTGCCAGGCCCCGCCGCCCAATCGGTCCAGTAGCCCCTCATCATGGCCGTATTTCGACAAGAGATCAATGTTTTCCACCGGCAAGTACAGTTTGGCCCGTTCTGCATATTCCAGGCTCAGGCATTCATGCGCGGCACCAACGGCGGTGATGACCTCCAACCCCATATACCGCCCGATGCCGTGGTCCACATGTACCACCAGATCGCCGGGGCTCAGAGATTGGGTTTCGGTCAGAAAGTTCCCTGTTTTACGGCGTTTCCTGGGCGCGCGTATCAGCCGGTCACCCAGTATGTCCTGTTCTGATATAACGGTCAGGCCCGGTGCCTCGAACCCGTGTTCCAAAGGCCAAACAGCCAGGTACAAACCCGATTTGCCAATCCGGTTCGCATCGGTGACGGGTATGGTTGCGGTCAATCCTTCGTCTTGGATCAGCCTCGACAACCGTTCGCGTGCCCCATCGGAATAGCTTGCAACCGCAACCGGTCCCTTGTTCAAAGCGGTGCGAATATGCGCGATCAAAGCCCCGAAAAGGCTGATATTTTCCTGTTGGCGTTCGGGTGCAAAATTGCGACCGATCCGACCACCCGCATTTATGATCGTCGGCCCGCTAGCCTGGGCCAGCGGATGAAATTGCAGCACACGGCGATCAGCCAGCACCTCGGTCCATGCCGCATTGTCCAGATACAGCGAATCGGGTGCCGCAGGTTTGTACACCGTACCAATCCGTGCCTTGCTGTCCATTGCCAGCCGCCGGGTTTCGTATTGGTCGGCGATGCTGTCCCAACGGGCCAGCCGGATTGGCGTGGATTGATCATCCAGGGTCACCGTTGCATCCGGCAGATAGTCGAAAATCGTGTCCAGCCGATCATGAAAGAACGGCAGCCAATGTTCCATGCCCTGATATTTGCGGCCTGCGCTGATCGCCTCGTATAGCGGGTCATCGGTGCCCGCTGCGCCAAATTCCAACCGGTAATTCTGGCGAAATCGGGTTATGGCGGTACCAGTTCGACCACATCCAGTTTTTCGGTAGTACGCTGGGTTGACGGATCGAACCGCCGCGCCCCATCCAGAACATCCCCAAAGAGATCCAGCCGCACCGGCCCGCCATCGCCCGGCGGGAAAATGTCGATGATCCCGCCTCGCACCGCATAATCGCCCGGTTCCATCACCGTCGGGCTTTGCACGAACCCCATACGCACCAGAAAGGCGTGCAGGGCTGATTCGTCCACATGGCGGCCCACCTTGGTGGAAAACACCGCCTCGCGCAGCACAGTTTGCGCTGGAACGCGCTGGGTTGCGGCATTCACTGTGGTCAGCAAAACGAACTGGTCCGGCATCCCACGGACCAGCGCCGCAAGGGTCGCCATTCGCGTCGCGGAAATTTCGGGATTGGGCGACACACGATCATATGGCAGACAATCCCAGCTCGGAAATACCAGAACTGGTATGTCGGGTTTAAAAAAGGCCAGAGCCGCCTGCATCGCAGCCGAGCGTTTGTCGTCGCGTGCAACATGCAGTACCGCGTGCCGGGACCCGGCCACCTCGTCCAGTACCAGACGCGCGTCAAATCCTTCGGGGGCACCCCCGACGGTGATATGTCCTGAGCTGGTCATGTGCGGCTACCTACGTCCCTGTCGGGCGAGTCAATTACCCCAAACACCAATTGCAAGGTTTTGATACATGCCCCAAAGGGCGGTGCAGAAAATTGATACGGTGCCGATTATCTGGGTGTGCAACCGATGCTTTCCAAGGCGATCACGCAAGTTCGCGCCAGCAACTTGATCAGCCCGGATGATCCAGGCTTGCCGCACGCTCAGCATGCCTACAATGGACATCGGGAAAACCAACAGAAACACGGCCTGGGCAAATTCCACGCCATAGACGAAACCCAAAAGTACCAGACCGGTCAGAACAAAGGCGGCAATCCCGCTGATCAACACGCCCGACACATCGCCCATGTACAAGATGCGGGACACGTTGATCCGGATCATATCCTCTAGATCAACCTGTGCCGCCCCTTCATGCCGACGGGCACGCAGCACCAGATCATAAGGAACACCTAAAACCGAATGGCTTGCCATAAACCACAAAATCGCCAGGATGATCCAGTACCACAGGTTGGAAAAAGACCGAAGATCAATCAGTTCCACGATTGACTGGTATAAATCCACTGCGCGTATCCTGTGATTTGTGGTTGCATTTTGTCCGATGCGGTCCGGTTGCTCTTGTGACCCAGGGCCTTTCCATGCCATCCAGTAGAGAATTGTGCAAGGAGTCTGCGGCATGAAACCGATAATCGCCCCGTTCCCCCATGCGCGCCCGCGTCGTGCGCGTCAATCTACTGCTATTCGGGCGTTGGTCCGGGAAACGACAGTGACGTCAGGCGATCTGATTTGGCCCGTCTTCGTGCGCGACGGTGTTAACGTGGAGGAACCGGTGCCCTCCATGCCCGGGGTCATGCGTCGCAGCGTGGACCGGACCGTCGAGGCCGCAAAGATGGCCGCTGATCTGGGCATCCCTGCAATTTGTCTGTTTCCCTATACCGATCCGGGCCAAAAAAACGCCGATTGTACCGAGGCATGGAACCCCGACAACCTGTGCAACCGGGCCATCCGCGAAATCAAGGATGCGGTGCCTGGTATCGCGGTGATGACCGATGTCGCGCTGGACCCTTACAGTATCAGCGGCCATGATGGATTTGTGGAAAACGGCGAGGTCGTGAATGACCGCACCGTCGAGGCATTGGTCAAAATGACTCTGGCTCAGGCAGAAGCCGGGGCCGATATAATCGGCCCGTCCGACATGATGGACGGGCGAGTCGGGGCGATGCGCACAGCCCTGGAAAGCGGCGGTCACCACAATGTGATGATCATGAGCTACTCTGCCAAATACGCCAGTGGCTATTATGGGCCATTTCGTGATGCGATCGGGGCCCTTGGTGCACTGACCCGTGACAAAAAGACCTATCAAATGGACCCGGGTAACAGCGACGAAGCACTGCGCATGATCGAACGCGACCTGACCGAAGGTGCCGATATGGTTATGGTGAAACCCGGTCTGCCCTATCTGGACATCTGCCACCGGGTCAAAACCAGCTTTGGAGCACCGACCTATGCTTATCAGGTGTCTGGCGAATACGCGATGGCCCGGGCTGCGGCAGCGCACGGCTGGGTCGATGGGCATCAGGTGATGATGGAAACCATTATGGCCTTCAAACGCGCAGGCTGTGACGGAGTACTAACCTATTTCGCCCCGGACGTGGCACAGGCGTTGCAAAATGCGTAAATCACAGCATTTTGTGGGCAGCTTATCGCAACCCCTAGCAGCTGACACGTGACAGTGCGATGAATTAACGCTATGATTGGATCAAAGGTGGGAAACCAGATGCGAGCACAAAATCCATGAAACAGTCCTCCTCGGGCTTGAGCCGTCGCGCAATGGTGGTTCTGGGTTTAGCGGGGCTCAGCTTGACCGTAGCCTGCGGAAACGATGCCAGCAGTACAGGTGCGCAAACCATCGATGCCCGGGTCAATGCAGTGCTTAATGAAATGTACTCGGAATATCCCAACACGATCAGCCTGGCGGAAAATTCATCCGGAATGTTGGTTATGCCTCTGGTGACAGAGGCGGGTTTCGGATTTGGCGGTGGCTATGGTCGCGGCGCGTTGCGTGTCAACGGAATCACGGTAGATTACTATTCCAACACCAAGGCCAGTGCGGGCCTACAGATCGGTGCCCAGCAATATGCGCATGTTCTGTTCTTCATGACAGATGATGCTTTGATGGAATTTCGGCGCGCGCCTGGCTGGACGGTCGGTGCCGACATCGAATACGTGATCATCAATCAGGGTGATTCGGTCAATGCGGACAGCAACACATTGCGTCACCCAGTTCTGGCGGTGATCTTTGCACAGGCGGGTTTTCGCCTGGGTGCATCGCTGGAAGGCGGAAAATACACCCGGATCATTCCCTGATCCGGGTAATCCCCCTGCATCCGGGTGCCGCGATTTTTTGAGCTCTGATCCGGGAAATATCCCGGATGCCTTTCCACTAGCCCAATTTCCGCAAGCGCTTGAACAAACTGGACGAATCCCACCGTCCACCGCCCATTTTCTGCACGTCTTTATAAAACTGATCGACCAATGCAGTGACGGGTAAGCTTGCCGCGATATCATCCCCGGTTGACAAACAAATTCCCAGATCCTTGCGCATCCAATCCACCGCAAAGCCATGTTCAAATTGATCATCCAACATTGTTTCATAACGGTTGGACATCTGCCAACTGCCTGCTGCGCCCTGGCTGATCACCTCAACAACATCACGCCCGTCAAGGCCTGCCTTTTCCGCGAAATGCAGTGCCTCGCTCAAACCCTGGATCACGCCTGCAATCGCGATCTGATTGCACATTTTTGCCATTTGCCCCGCGCCCCTGTCGCCAAGGCGGCGGCAAATCCGGTATCCAGCGCGGCCAAGAGTATGTTGGCCTCGTCTTCGCTCAGGATCAGAGGAGGCGACAGGATGATGTTCGGACCCGATACCCGGACCATGGCCCCGGCCTTGTAGGTCTCTTCCTGGATCTTGCCGATGACCGCCTTGGCCGCTGTGCGGTTATAAACAGTCACCCTGTGACCAGCTTTGACCAGATGTCCAGCCATGGGATACCCCATGACCCCCAACCCCAAAAATGCCACGGTCGCCATCGGCTTTTCTCCCGTTGGTGGATGTCATATATCTTGTCCCCATAGCTAACAGGCCAGACCCCCGTGTCAATGCCAGGCTCATGCAGAGGGAGATCGTGGATGGCAGTGGTGTTTCGAATTTTGCTGCGGCTGACCGCAGGTTTGGTTGTGTTGATGGTTCTGGCGGTGGCGCTGGTCTACTATCTGGCGACACAATCACTACCTGACTACACGAACCGCGTGGTTGTTGACGAACTGACACAACCTGTTGAAATCATAAGAGATAATGCGAACGTCCCGCATATTTTCGGGGAAACAGATACAGATGTCCTCTTTGGTCTGGGCTATGCCCATGCCCAAGATCGGCTGTGGCAGATGACAGTGATACGTCGGACAGCCCAAGGGCGCCTGTCCGAAGTGTTTGGCCCCCGTGCTGTTCAAATCGACACCCTTATGCGACGCCTAGACCTGCATCGCCTGGCCATACAATCCGTGGCCGTCCAGACCCCGGTGGCGCGTGCGGCCCTTGATGCCTATGCTGCAGGTGTGAACGCCCGTCTGGCCGAGATCAACAAGGCCGCCCTGGGTCGGGGCGCGCCAGAGATGTTTCTGTTCAACGCGCCGGTGGCCCCGTGGCGGGCGGCGGACTCGCTGGCACTGATCAAGCTGATGGGTCTGCAACTGACCGGACATTTGCAGAATGAAGTCTTGCGCGCCCGTACTTCGCTGGTTTTGGCCGACCCGGCGCGTTTGAGGGACATTCTACCGGATGTGCCCGGGGACGGCGTGGCCGCCCTGCCGGAATATGCCAGCCTGTTTGATGGTCTGCCCCGCTATGCTGCGGCGCAGGACATGCTGGCATCGCCGCTGTCCCCCTTTCCCGTGCGCGGCCTAGGTGGCGCGTCCAACGCGTGGAGCGCAGCCCCAAGCCGCTCCGCGTCGGGCGGCACGCTGTTGGCCAATGATCCGCATTTGGGCTTTGCGGCACCGTCGGTCTGGTATCTTGCGCGTCTCAATCTGGCCAGCGGTGGGGTGATCGGTGCCTCAATCCCCGGCATTCCGATGATCTTGTCAGGGCGCAGGGACAGCATGGGCTGGGGCATAACGTCGGCTTATGTCGATGATCAGGATGTGTTTATCGAACAGCTCAACCCCGACAACCCCGAGGAATATCTGACCCCGTCAGGATACAAAACGTTTAAGACGCGCCACAGCATCATCGAAATCAAAAATCAACCACCGGTCACACTGACCCTGCGGTGGACAGAAAACGGCCCCGTCCTACCTGGCAGCCATTATGCTTTGGGAACCGTGACACCGCCGGGCCATGTGGCATCCGTTTCCTGGACTCTGCTCAGCCCCAGGGACACGTCATTTAGTGCGGCCTTTGCGTTGATGGGGGCACAGACGGTTGCGGATGCGATCACCGCGACCGAGGATTACATCGCGCCCGCGCTGAATCTGTTGCTGGTGGACCAGAACATGATCGCGATGAAACTGATCGGCGCGATCCCCCGCCGGAGTCCTGATCATCAAAGCCAGGGCCGTATGCCCAGTCAGGGATGGCGCGCGGAGAACCGGTGGCAGGGCCGGATGGCCTATATCTCCAATCCTGCCTTCATTGCGCCGCCGGGCGGCATATTGGGCAATACAAACAACAAGATGATCGATCACCCGTTTCCGGCCCATGTGTCATTTGAATGGGGTGATACCCAGCGGATTTCCCGCTGGGAACGGTTGATGCAATCGCGCGAGGTGCACACCCGCGACAGCTTTATTGAGGCGCAGTTAGACTCGGTCAGCTTTACCGCACGGGCATTGCTGCCGCTGATTGGTGCGGAATTGTGGTTCACCGGTAAATCCGCGCCGGAAGGCACGCCCGACCGTCAACGGCAAAAGGCGCTGGCGCTGTTGGCCAGCTGGAATGGCGAAATGAACGAACACCTGCCGGAACCTTTGATCTATGCCGCTTGGATGCGCGCGCTGCAGGAACGGCTAATCCGGGATGAGCTGGGGCCGCTTGCCGAAGAATTCAGACATATTGAGCCGCTGTTTATTGAACGGGTATACCGGGACATCGATGGTGCATCCGCTTGGTGCGACGTGGCACAAAGCGCGCCCACTGAAACCTGTGCGGATATGGCGCGCCTAGCCCTGGACGATGCGCTGGTCTGGATAGGTGAAACCTATGGAATCGCGATGGAATCGCTACGCTGGGGCGACGCGCATCAGGCGACCCACGATCATCCGGTCCTGGGAAAGGTGCCTGTGTTGCGGTATTTCGTGAACATCCGCCAATCGACCAGCGGCGGAGACAACACGCTGCAACGCGGTCGTACGCTGGGGCAAGGGCCTAATCCATTCTTGAATGTCCACGGTGCAGGCTATCGCGGTGTCTATGACTTTGCCGACCCGGACAGCTCGGTTTTTATCACGTCAACCGGGCAGTCGGGCCATTTCCTGTCCCGGCATTATGACGATCTGGCCCAATTTTGGCGCCGGGGCGAATACATTCCGATGTCTCTGGATCGGGACCTGGCCACCGCCGCAGCCGTGGGCATCACGCAACTGGTGCCGCGTCCCTAAAGCATGGCGAACCGGGCCTTTTGTTTGTCGGTCCAGTACACGGTCAGGTCGAACCCCGTGTCTGTCTGAACTTCGGCCCGGACCACATCCTGTTCAAACAACCAGGCACGCTTGCGCCCGTCGGCAAAGGTCAGATGCAGTTCGCATTCATACCGTGCGCTTTCCATTGCAAGGGCCACCGCGCGCAGCAAACCGTTCCGCCCTGCCCCGGTCATCGCAGACAGGGGAAAGACGTTTTCTTGCCGCCTGGCCCGAACCATAAAGGCGTCATAGGTGCTGCCCGACAACAGATCGATCTTGTTCCAGACCTCAAAAATCGGGCACTCCTCGTCCACACCCAGGTTTGTCAGGATGGATCGTACATCCCTTGCCTGTTCCTCAGTCGCGGGATGTGCAATGTCGCGCACATGCAGGATCAAATCAGCAACCAACACCTCTTCCAGCGTCGCGCGAAAGGCGGCGACCAATTCGGTGGGCAGGTCCGAAATGAACCCTACCGTATCGGACAGAATTATTCCTGATCCGTTCGGCAAATCGACCCGCCGCATGGTCGGATCAAGCGTTGCAAACAGCATATCCTTGACCATGACCCTGGCACCTGTCAGGTTGTTGAACAGGGTCGATTTGCCCGCGTTGGTATACCCGACCAAGGCAACAATCGGACAAGCCAACTTGGCGCGCGAGGCGCGGTGCAGGCTGCGAGTCTTCACAACCCTGGACAGTTGCCGACGCAGGCGCACCAGTTGTTCATCAATAGCACGGCGATCTGCCTCGATCTGGGTTTCGCCGGGCCCCCCGACAAATCCCAAACCGCCCCGTTGCCGTTCCAGGTGGGTCCAAGCGCGGACCAGGCGTGTGCGTTGATAGCTAAGGGCCGCCACTTCGACCTGTAACACACCTTCGCGCGTACGGGCACGGTCGCTAAAAATCTCCAGGATCAGCCCGGTGCGATCCAGTATCTTGACCTTCCATTCCCGTTCCAGGTTCCGCTGCTGAACCGGCGTCAGCGGCCCATCCACTAGCACCAGCTCAACCTCGTATTCAGAAAATCGTTCGGTCAGTTCCGAAACCTTGCCAGAGCCAAACAGCAGCCCTGCCTGTGCCTTGGGCACATACACAATCTCGGACCCTACCACATCCAGGTCAGGCAAGGCGACAGCCAGGTCAATGGCCTCATCAAGCGCAGGTTTCGCATCGCGCCGGTCTTCATTGGCTTTTATGTCTGGATGCAGCACCCAGGCTCGGGTGCGGCTCCGGTCGCGTTCTATCAAGAGGCGTCTTCGCCCTCATAAAAGCTAATGGGTTGTGAAGGCATTATGGTGGAAATCGCGTGCTTGTACACAAGTTGGGATTGACCATCCCGGCGCAACAGTACACAAAAATTGTCAAACCAAGTGATCACACCTTGCAATTTTACCCCATTTATGAGAAAAATTGTCACAGGAGCCTTGGCTTTTCGCACATTGTTCAGGAACACATCCTGAAGATTTTGTCTGTCCGAAGCCATATTTCTTTCGGTCTCGCTTTTGTTATCGTTTCGAGTTGCGAATCAACGCGTGTCTCATGCCGATATGAAAGGTGGCGGCTGGCAAATTCCACCCTGAAGAACCAGTCCTTTAAACTTGGTATCAATCCACGCAGTCAGCTTCGCCACAAATTTGGCGTCAAGAGCGCCACTATTGCCAGCGTTTCAAGTCGGCCCAAGACCATCGCAACACATAAAGTGATCTTGACACCCATCTCAAATTCCGAAAGCCACAGCGAGGTTTCGGTGGCCACCCCGACCAGTGGTCCGGTGGTCGACAGGCTTGCCACGCTCAGCAACAGTGCCTGTTCAAAGGACACGGCCTGGGCCGCCAACAGAACGGTGACCACCGCCAGAAACAACGCAAACAGCATGAAAAAGACCCAGGCGATAAAAGCGCCATTGGTCTGAATGCGCCGCCCGTTCAAGCGCGCACCGCTGACCGAACTGGGATGCACCAGCCGTTCCATTTCACGCAAGCCATTGAGATAAAGCGCAAAAACGCGCAACAGCTTGACCCCCCCCGCGGTTGTGGCGACCCCTCCCCCGATCAGGGCCAAGCCCATCAGGATGATCTCGGATGTTTCCAGGCCAGACCACATCTGCGCGTTGCCCCAATCGGCGCTGACAAATCCGGTGGTTGTCAGAAAGGACATTACAGTGAACAAACTGCCCCACAACGCGCGCGTCGCGGCCAGAAAATCGCTTTGCATCGTGACTTCATAGGCACCCAGCCAATGGCGCAACAGGATAACGGCGGGCACGCCCAGGACCAGGAAAATGCCGATTCGGAATTCTGGATCGCGGTCCAGACGCCTCTCGCCCACGGTCACCGTGTCGGATAAAAAGGTGAGGCGTGACAGCGCAAAGAACATGAACAAAAACAGGATCGCCTCACCTCCAAATCCGGTTCTGGCATGTTCCACCCCGCCAATCGGCGAAATGCCCGAGGTTGCCATCACCGACATCGCATGAATGACCGCGACCAGCGGTTCTTCCCCTGCCAGCAGCAGCAGGATGCAAACCGTTCCGGTCAGCCCGGCATAAACCGGGGTCAGGGTGCGCGCGACACGCAGCAAACGAACGCGCGGGTCAGCTCCGTCGCGCATTTCAGCGCCCGCGACGACGCGCCCGGGCTCCCCCCGTGCAGTGACCTCGAACCCGCCTAGGCCCATCGGTGCCAATATTGACGAGGCCGCCACCCACATCAAAAACCCGCCCATCCACGCCACTTGGGCGCGCCACAGATGCAAGGTGGGCGCAAGACGGTCGGGCGCAAAGGTTTCAAATCCCGTGGTGGTCAGCGCACTGACCATTTCAAGATAGGCATTCAGATAGGTTGTGGTCCTCAGCACGTCATAAAACGGCAGGGCTAGGTAGATTGGCAACAACGCAAATGTGGCCAACAGTGCAAAAAGCTGGACCAAAGGACGTCGGTGACTAGGGCGGTTGCCTTTGGCCAGGGCGACCAGAACTACCGCGACGATGCCAATCACGGCAGAGTAAAAGAACGACCGCGCCACTGCCTCGTCCCCAAGGCTCAACGCGTGCAGCACCGGGACGACCATCGATAGGGACGCCAGCCCGCAGATCAACAGAAACAGCGGCATACGAACGGCCAGACCGGATTTCTTGCGCGTGGCCATATGTCAGAAATAGCCCTTGGACACTTACATCAGCTGTTCCACCTCGCGCACGTCATCCGCCATGACAAAGATCGCGATCACATCATCGGCATCCACACGCAGCTTGCCCACGGCGCGCAGCACCTCGCCCTTTTTCATAACCGCGCCGACCAAGGCACCTTCGGGAAAGTTGATATCTCGCAGCATCTGTCCGGCCATCGGCGATGTGGACGGCACCTTGGCCTCGATTACCTCGGCTTCGGCATCGCCAATTGAATAGACTGATCGCACCCGCCCATGGCGCAGGAGGCGCACATGGCGCAAGATGGAACTGACGGTTGTGGCACGCGGGTTTATATAGGCGTCGATGCCCAGCGGTCCCATCATCGGCACCAGCGTCGGATCATTGATCAGGGCAATCGCTATCGGGCATCCGGCAGCCTTGGCGCGAACCGCCGACAGCATGTTGGTTTTGTCATCATCGGTGACCGCCAACATGGCATCGGCCCGGTCAATCCCCGCCTCGTGCAACAGCGCGCTGTCCAGCCCGTCGCCGTGCAAAACGATGGTTCGTTCCAACGCGGTGGCCGCCCGTTCGGCACAGTCCATATTGTGTTCGATAATCTTGGACCGGATTCGGGTTTTCCGCTGTTCCAACATGCGCGCCACCGACAGGCCGACATTGCCGCCCCCCACAATCACAACTCGTTCCTGTTTGTTCTGGGTCTTGCCAAAAACCTCTAGTGTACGGGCCACATCGTCCCGATGGGTAAAGAGATAACAGTCGTCGCCGACAAAAAGCTGATCATTCGCCGCGGGCGCAAACAGAGTGCCGTCGCGCCGGACTCCAATCACAATGGCGCGCAGCGTGAAAAAAAGGTCTGTCAACTGGCGCAAAGGTGTGTTCACAACCGGGCAATCCTCGTCCAGATGTATGCCCAGCAGCTGGGCCTTGCCGTCCATGAAGTTTTCGGTATCAAAGGCCGCCGGGGCCGCCAGCCGCTGCATGGCGGCATCTGCCACCTCACGTTCTGGACTAATCACCACGTCAATTGGCAAATGATCCCGCCGGTAGAGGTCGGAATCAATCGCGGTCAGATAGGATTGTGCGCGTAGCCGCGCAATCTTGCGCTTGATCGAAAAGATCGAATGGGCAATTTGACAGGTGACCATATTCACCTCATCTGAATGGGTCGCGGCGATAATCATGTGCGCATCCCGCGCACCCGCAAGCTCCAGGACGTCCGGATAGCTGGCAAATCCCGGGACCCCCTGCACGTCCAGAGTATCGGTTGCGCGGCGCACCAGGTCGGGGTCGTTGTCAACGACGGTGACATTATTCATTTCACCGGATAAATAGCGGGCGATTTGCCAACCAACCTGTCCGGCACCGCAAATGATGACCTTCATAGGCTCTTCCACCTGATGCCTTGAAAAGGCTTTTGAATGACAAAAGGATGAAAGCTGATCAAATCAATTGTCCAACGAAATCACAAGAAAATCACAAGAGTCGTCGGCCAATGTTACGAAATTCCCCGTGTATGGTGATCGGATTGCTGGGTTTTCTAGGTACCTGCAGCTCCCTAACCATCAAAATTTCAAGACCGATGCATCGGCCAGTCGATTGAACAAGGTATTTTAGCACTTTTCAGTTGCAAGCTTTAGAAGACGCGCCCGACGTGGCCGCAGCCAACGAAACCTGCCAGCACCCACCGCCGCCGCTGTGGCACCGATCACCGATGCTATCGAGGTTCGGGCGAGGTTCAGGGTTATTGGGCGGATGGAATAATTTATACGCTCGACGCAAACAAGGGCCCGGGCAACCGGGTGACAGATCAATGCATGACGGATCGGGTCTATACCCTAATGGAAATACCGCCCTAATATCACTGCGTGAGCGCGTGATGTTCGGCGGAAGCGTTGATTTGGCCATTCTGTCCGGTCCGCTGGCCTTACATCGGGCAAAGCGGTTTTGGTCGGTCTGATTATGCGATTGCTGGTGTTTGCGGGGCAGGTTCTGCCCGATTGCCGCCATCGCCAGTCGGGCATATGTTCTGGCCAGCCCGAACTATCGGGCGCGGTGCATGCCAAACAGGTGTTTCATCGTGGCATAGGCATTGCGCAATCCCCCAAGCGGCCGTTTGGAGATCCGTCTGCCCCGCGTTTTTCCCAAGCCCGAAGGGGTCGATGACGGGCTGATCCCGTCACGGTGGCGACCGCGCAGGGCGTACCGGTTGGCCTTGCTGGCACAGGCCTTGTCAGCCAATACCCAATCTACGCGTTCGCCCCTTTGACCACGGGGTCAAACCCGGGGCTCCCGGCCCGGTTCGCAGGTGCCCGTGTGGGCTTTGTCGATGAAACTTTCCTCGTCCGGGCCTTGTTCGGGCCTCGTCCGGGCGGGCAAAGCCGTTTGATGTTATCTTGTTAGCCTAGCGTACGCTTCGCGCCGTTCCTGACCCACCGTGCTTGCGTATCGGCACTTCGGCACTGAAATGCACGTCTGGATCGCCGGACGGATCGTTGGGGGCCTGCTCTTCGGCCCGTGATGCTCGATCTGGCGGCATCCCCCCGCCAGAAGATCATCGTGGGCACCGCACGAAAACGGCAATGGGTCGTCGCATCGGGCACAGGTGC
>JACOMT010000041.1:0-7507 GCA_014623385.1 Paracoccaceae bacterium | reverse complement strand
ACCGCCAGTTCATTAGGGCGTCAATCCTGGTCAGAACGTCATCTGCGCCGATCCGAACCGCGTTCGACATGAACCGCGCAAAACAGGTGCATCAAACCACCCCTGAACCGCCTCCCGGAAGCATACCGGGTTGATGGTTTATCCGCAATCCGCCAAATTATACAGAGATCTTGGCCAAGGTGCCATAGGTGGCCGCTGACGGTGGTCAGCGGTGGGTTGGTCATAGCTACCCGCTGGCCGAACATGCGGCACACCCCAAACAAGGACTCGGTGGCCAAATCCCCCGTGCCAGACGCGCCACCCAAGCATATTCTTGTTGACCGCCCGGTGTTGTTTTGCCTACTGTCCGAGCGTTGTCGGAGATGCGCACACCCGCACGCACCCGTGTCAGGATGTGTAGGGTCCCCCGGTCCGCCCCAACCCAAGCCGCCGGGTGCCCCGGTCAAGCCGGGTTGGCATGGGCCCGCTGAGCTCCATTCCGGCACTATTGGTTATAGCAGCCTTCCCGCTGTTTACTCTTGCTCGGATGCTGTGCAAGCGCCGCCGCCTTTTGACAACGGCTGCCTTCGCACTCGTCACGTTTGGGGTCTTGTGTCGGGGAATATCGTCATTCCTGAAATTTTGCCACCGTCCACAGGTGCAAAAACATGTCCGTTCTGTGAGTCAGGCAGCGCGTCATCGGGCACAGCTTGCAACCCGTGTTTACGCTGTTTCTATGGTCATCAAGGCCAAAGGCGGTGTCCCGCACCCGTGCTGTTTGGGCAGGGGACTGAAACCGGGAGTGGGACGGCAACACAGCACTTCCCAAACAACTTGCAATGCGTTAGCTGCACCCGCTTGTTGCGCCGCAGGTGTTGCACTTCATACATGTACCATTGCGCACCAGCGTATAATTTCCGCATTCGCTACACGGATCCCCCTCGTACCCCTGCATCCTGGCTCTGGTCCGCGCATCAAGCGCAGTTGTGGCCATCGCAATGCTGTTGGTCGAGTCCAATGGCACCGCCAAGGCCGCCATATCCCTGCCGCCTCGCAACACGGCCAATTCCTGCGGTACACGCTTGCGCAGGTAGCCCGCGGAACTGATCTGTTTCAGCACTTCCAGTGATTTGGTGGTGGCGGTTTCAGACATCTCTTTGATGTTTGAAATCCTCTCTTCCTCGCCTTGGCCTATATCGTCAAACGTGGCACCTTTGGGCTTTACATGTGCAAGATCGGTGCGGTCAAGATAGCTGACCGCCAGTTCGCGAAAGATATAATCAAGGATCGACGTTGCATTCTTGATCGAATCGTTGCCCTGCACCATGCCCGCCGGTTCGAATTTGGTAAAGGTGAAGGCGTCCACAAACTCTTCCAGTGGCACGCCATATTGCAGGCCCACGGACACAGCGATGGCAAAGTTATTCATCATAGCGCGAAAGCCTGCGCCTTCCTTGTGCATATCAATGAATATCTCGCCCAGTGCGCCATCGGAATATTCACCGGTACGCAGATAAACCTTGTGGCCACCCACGATGGCCTTTTGCGTATAGCCCTTGCGGCGTTCGGGCATCTTTGCCCGGTGGCTGCGGATGATTGCCTTGACCGCAGCCTGTTCGGCCAGCACCGCCGCCTTTTCAGGGAGCGCGCCGGTTTCCAGCACCTCTTGCGCGTCATCGTCATCTTCGGCCAGCACCGCCGCCAGCGGTTGGCTGAGCTTGGACCCATCACGATAAAGCGCGTTGGCTTTCAAACCCAGCTTGTGGCTCAGCTCATAGGCCGCCTGACAATCCTTGATGGTTGCATTGCTGGACATGTTGATGGTTTTGGAAATCGCACCCGAGATAAAGCCCTGTGCCGCCGCCATCATCTTGATGTGGCTGTTTACACTCAGGAACCGCTTGCTGTTCCTGCCGCACGGGGTCGCACAGTCAAAGACGTGATAGTGCTGTTGCTTCAGATTCGGTGCTCCTTCCAGCGTCATCGTTCCGCAGATATGCGCATTCGCCGCCTTGATATCGTCTTTGGAAAAGCCAAGGTGGCGCAAAAGATCAAAGCCCGGGTCGTTCAGCTTCGCGGTCGGGATGCCTAGCACCTGGGTGCAAAACGCTTCCCCCAGCGTCCACTGGTTAAAGACGAACCGGATGTCAAATGCGCTTTCCAGCGCGGCATCCACCCTGGCCAGCTCATTTGCCCCAAATCCGTGCCCGGCCAATGTGCTGCGGTTTATTCCCGGTGCATTGTCGATGGTACCATGACCGACGGCATAGGACACGATTTCCGTGATCTCGGTCGGGCTGTACCCCAATCCCTCCAACGCGGCTGGGACTGATCGGTTAATGATCTTGAAATAGCCACCCCCGGCAAGCTTTTTGAACTTTACCAACGCAAAATCAGGTTCAATTCCGGTTGTATCACAGTCCATGACCAATCCGATGGTGCCGGTCGGTGCGAGCACCGTCGCCTGGGCATTGCGATAGCCGTGCTGTTCACCAAGGCGCAGTGCCTCGTCCCAGACCGCCATCGACAGATCGACCAGCCCTGCATCCGGACAGTTTGCGTGATCCAGCGGTACAGGCCTCACAGCCAGATCTTCATACCCGGTGGACGCACCATGTGCCGCCGCCCGGTGATTGCGGATCACCCGCAGCATGTGCTGCGCGTTGCGCGCATAGCCAGAAAACGCGCCAAGCTCGCCCGCCATTTCGGCAGAGGTTGCATAAGCCACACCGGTCATGATCGCGGTCAGCACAGCACACAGCGCCCGTCCTTCATCACTGTCGTACCCATAGCCCATGTTCATCAGCAAACCGCCTATATTGGCATAGCCCAAGCCTAGGGTCCGGAAATCATGGCTGCGCTGCGCAATCTCTTTCGATGGGAACTGCGCCATCGTTACCGAGATTTCCAGCGTAATGGTCCACAGCCGCACGGCGTGCATGTAATCCTCGGCCTCGAATCGCCCGTCCTTCAGGAAGGTCAACAGGTTTATCGACGCCAGATTACAGGCCGTGTCATCCAGGAACATGTATTCCGAACAGGGGTTCGAGCCACGAATTTCCCCGTCTTCCGGACAGGTGTGCCAGGCATTGATGGTGTCGTGGTACTGAATGCCCGGGTCGGCACAGGCCCAGGCCGCATGGCCAACCTTTTCCCACAAATCGCGCGCCTTGATGGTTTTCGCCACAGACCCATCGACGCGATTCCTCAGCACCCAATCGGCATCCTGTTCGACCGCAGACAGGAACGCATCGGTTACCCGGATCGAGTTATTCGAGTTCTGCCCGGAAACAGAACTGTACGCCTCGCTGTCCCAATCCGCATTGTAGATTGGGAATTCGATGCGGTCATAGCCCTGTTTGGCATAGTCGAGTACCCGCTTGATATAGGTTTCCGGGATCGCGGCGGTTTTTGCGGCGCGGGTCGCTGCTTTGAGCGCATGATTGATATTCGGATCATAGGCATCCTCTGCCGTTCCGTCCCATTCGCGCAAAGCCGCAAAAATACCGTTGAGCTTTTGCTCGTGCATTTTTGATCCGGCGATGATCGACGCCACCTTTTGCTCTTCAATGACTTTCCATTCGATGAATTGTTCGATGTCCGGATGGTCGGCGTCACAGATCACCATCTTGGCCGCGCGCCGCGTTGTCCCGCCCGATTTAATCGCGCCGGTGGCGCGGTCGCCAATTTTCAGGAAACCCATGAGACCCGAGGATTTTCCCCCACCTGACAGCGGTTCCCCCTCGCCCCGCAGACGCGAGAAATTGGTACCGGTGCCCGAGCCGTATTTGAACAGGCGTGCCTCACGCACCCACAAATCCATGATGCCGCCATCGTTTACCAGATCATCCGACACGGACTGGATAAAACACGCGTGTGGTTGCGGGTGTTCGTAGGCCGATTTTGACCTGGTCAGCTTGCCAGTCCTGTAGTCGACATAGTAATGGCCTTGGCTGGGCCCATCAATACCATAGGCCCAGTGCAGACCGGTATTGAACCACTGGGGCGAATTCGGCGCGGCGCGCTGGGTGGCCAGCATATAGCGCATCTCATCAAAATAGGCGTGCGCATCTTCCTCGGTGGTGAAATAACCGCCCTTCCAGCCCCAATAGGCCCAGGCACCCGCAAGGCGGTCAAACACTTGCTTGGACGAGGTTTCACCACCGGTTTCCACGTCTTCCCCCCCGGCGACGGAACGCCACAGGAATTCCGGCACATCCTGTTCGCAGACCTTGCGCAGCCTGGCGGGCACACCGGCTTTGCGGAAATATTTTTGCGCGATCACGTCGCTGGCCACCTGGCTCCAGCTTTTGGGGACCTCAATGCCCTCCAGCCGGAACACCACGGTGCCATCCGGGTTGCGGATTTCGGATGTGGCCTCGACGAAATCCAGCGCTGCATAAGCGCATTGCCCGACCCTGGTGAATTTTCGTTCAATCTTCACTTATGATCCCTCTGGCTTTCAGTTTTTGACATTAGGAGTACAGACACAACCACGCCCCGCCTCTGCCACCCGAACAAAGTACAACCGGCCCCTGGACCGTAAAGGGACAGCTACCTCTGCTACCGCCCATGTACCACCCTGTGACCCCTATGGTTTAACACCACATTTAGGGTATCATACGGAAGTTCATACAACTTGGCGCAATTGGCAGGCTACCGTCAACAGTTCTCAAACGCGAAAATTATCATTTTCGGCCAGCGCTGCCTATCTTCTGTGCCTGCCCGTTTCACGGGCATCGGCGCTGTACAGACCATCCCCCACAGACAAGGGCGGTGCAGTGCCGATGCATCCCTTTGCAACGCCCTGCGGTACCGATGCATGACCGATTTTACTCCATGTTCAACCCTGTAAATTTGCCCATCCTTTCCGGTTCGCTGGCCTTACAGCGGGCAAAACATCGGGCAAAGCGGTTTTGGTGGTCTGGTTATGCGATTGCCGGTGTTTGCGGGGTGAGGGTGGTCTTGTTTGCGGCTCCCCGACAGGTTCAACCCGATTGCCGCCAGCGCCAATTGGGCGTTTTGTTCTGGCCAGCCCGAACTGTCGGGCGGCGCTTCATCGTGGCATAGGCATTGCTCAACCCCTCAAGCGAAGTTTGGAGCTCAGCCTGCCCCGCGTTGTTCCAAAGCCCGCAGGGGTCGATGACGGGCGGCCGCGCAGGGCGTTCCCGGTTGGCCTTGCTGAGGCCAATATCCACCCGCGTTCGCCCCTTTGACCATAGTGTCAAACCCCGGGGGCCCGCCCGGTTCGCAGGTGCCCCATGTGGACCTTGTTGATGAAACTTTCCTCGTCCGGGCCTCGTCCGGGCGGGCAACGCCGTTGGATACCATCTTGTCGCCCAGCGTACCTGACCCACCGCGCTTGCGTGTCGGCATTGGAATGGCTGCCGGAACAAGCGGCACTTTGCACCAGTGTGGCGTCGATGATCGATGCTTCGATTTTTTTCAGCTTCAGCCCGTGATCCCCGATCTGACGGCAAACCCCGGGCGCAAGATCATCACAGGTTGCGAAAACAGCAATGGGTCGTCTCATCGGGCGCAGGTATAAAGAGGTAGAAGCCGCAAAACAGCATGAAACCCAATCGAACTTTCAGCCAGCGCCCGCTCCAGCTTCGGGGTGCCACTGCCCGAGCAGCACACACTTGAAGCGGATCATAACCCTGAGGCCCGCGCACGGAGCGCCCCAACCCGTGCTTGCGTGTCAGTAAACACGACCGCCAGTCCATGAGTGCGTCAATTCTGGTCAGAACGTCGTCTGCGCCGATCCGCGTTCAACACGAACCGCGCAAAACCACCCCTCAAGCCCCCAAGAGGCTACCGGGTTGATAGTTTGTCCACAATCCTCCAAATTATGCAAAGGTCTTGACAATTGAGTGAGGTGTTTTACGCTGAAATCTCAGGGCCAGGCGGTGATCACCCCATTATACAGCGGCGCATCAAGATGTGCAGGCTGGAACGATTTCTGTACCAAATTTATATCGCTGGTGCACCTGAGAGGATTCGAACCTCTGGCCTCTGCCTTCGGAGGGCAGCGCTCTTCACATTTGAATTGAAGAGCGTTATCCTACATCTGCCACACGGCTTGGGCTGTTATGACCAAATGTTAAATCCCCCCTAGCCAAAAGCGGCTGTTATCGTGATCTGGACTTGAGCATGGATCATAGCGATGGCAGTGTTCCCACTGCCGTCGGCTGACCTTTGTCGTTCAGTTTATTGATCATAATCTCACCCCGGATGTGATCAGTGCGCTGGGCATCAGGGCCGTGCCGACGACCATTCCGAATGAATGTACGTATGTACTTGTTGGATATGAATTGCACCTATGGCGCATGGCCTGGGGTGCCCCCTGCGTCTCTATTGGTAATAGGTGTGTCGAACCAATTCTGATCTTTGGGACTGCAGATACCCTATACGGTCCGGTCCGCACATCAAACGGTATGGCCCTGCTCGGGGATGCGCGCAATGATGAAACCCTGCTGGTCAGCCAGACCCAAGGTGCCTTTATCGTGCTGCACAATATTCTGATGACCATGGCCGTGATCGGGAATATAATGTACGGTGATAGCCGCGATTGCGTACAAATGGGCACATCCCATCCCGACTGGTCGCAGCACGCGCATGCCCTGAGCCTGAATTTCAAAGAGGCACGCCGGTAGGTGATATGGAACGAATTCCTATCGATCTTTGTTGATCGATCCTGTCTGGATCTGACGCGGATGCGGCCATGCGGCCATCATGCCGGTGGGATCCACCGGCACCGCCTGTCGGTTTGGGCAGGCAATAACCCAGCCAAGCTATGTATTGCATTCCGGTACCTCACTCACCAGCATGATTCTACCGTCGAGATTGGACCTGTAGATTGATTTTTCACGATTCTTTGACATTGACGAGCCATGCGGCATCCCGTGCACGGCCCCTGGCCAACAGCTTCGGCGCGCCGCTGCCCAGCCCGCCATTTTTATCCATGGTGTTATGGATATGTCAGCGTGACCATTGACAAAAAGCTGACACAAAATCATGCCGCTGCGCAACATGCTGTGGGACCTGTATACTTATCAATTCGTGAACGGCTAGAAGGGTGCCCATGACCTGAACACCGGCGTTATATGAATATCCCCATCCTGGATGTGCGCCCGCTCCTCGTCGAACATGGCATCACCAAGACGCCGCTATGGTTCTATTGCCTGGAAAAGACCCCTGCGTGACAACGTGATGTTCGGTAGAAGCTTCGGTTTAGCCATTCTGTCCGGTCCGCTGGGCGGTTTTGGTGATTTGGTTATGCGATTGCCGCCATCGGCAATCGGACGTCTTGTTTTGGCTAGCCCGGACTATCGGGCGGTGCAGGTTAAAGGGGTGCCTCATCGTGGCATAGACATTGCGCAATCCCTCAAGCGGCGTTTGGAGATCCGCCTGTCCCCGCGTTTTCCCGAAGCCCGCAGGGGTCGATGACGAGGGTCAGTCACGGGCGGCCGTTCGCATAATCCCGTCACGGTGACGACCGCGCAGCGCAGGGCGCGGCCCTGTCGGC
>JACOMT010000040.1:3578-15338 GCA_014623385.1 Paracoccaceae bacterium | reverse complement strand
CTTTCTGAGCATAGATCTGGAATAGCTCCAGCCACTTTAGGCTCATATCTTTGGTGACAGAGTGGCGCGGCATGGATACGTGTCACATCCCGGAAGGTGATATGGTTGTTTCTTGAATGCTCTATTTACATATTGCGTTGATGTTCATTCCACCCAGGGCACTGGCCAGGGCAGTACCCCGGCATTAGGTTCTTCTGCAAGATGCTGAGGTGGAACCAGCGCAAATAACTGGCAAGATATTTTGTAGCGATGTCCCGGCGGCTTTCAATGAGCGTCTTGAGGCGAGAATGCCGAACGCCTTGAGCTTACCAAAGAGGGCACCGCCCGCTGTGATTGAAGGAGTATCTTTCATGCCCAAAGCCTCACATATGAGCGTCGAACCAGCCCATCAATTTTTCAGGGTGAGTCCCTATATAGTCATAGACCGCGAAACGGCTCTTCTCGATGTCTAGGAGTTTGAGTTCCTTCGGAACGGTGAGAGCGTCATAGTAGTCTTTCACCATCCCCATCTGCGTCCAGGGGTCGTTTTTGTTCTGGACCACAAGTGTTGGTACTGTGATTTTGGGAGCGTCATTGATGAAGTTTGGCCTGCTCATATCGAAACCAAGCCGCTCGTTGCTGACCTTCTCTCCGGAACGAGCCATGAATCCCGGCATGCCAAGGGCTTCAATGAAGCATGTATATAAAAGCGGCTGGATTGCGATCATTGCCTTGATGTTCGTTCGCTCAGCCAGGCCACGAGCTCGTCCGAACGCATAGGTGGTAGAAGCGGCTCCCATGCAAATACTCAGCAGACCGACCGAAGCATCTGGCAGACGTAACGAAGTAAAATTCACGGCAGCAATGACATCTTTGGTTTCCTCTGGCCCCCAACTAACCCAAGGGGTAGGGCCTAGATCGCTCTCACCGTGGCCTCGAAGATCGTACGCGAGTACGGAATAGCCTTGGTTCACGAGGTACTTTGCCTGCCGCAGGAATTGGATGTCTTGCTTCCATGGTTTGATCGGTCCTTTGCCCTTCGGTGACCAACCTCCCCGGTTGCACTGGACGCCAAAGTGGCTTTGGACAATGACACGATCACTGCCGCCCGCGATAAGCCAGCCACGCAAAGTTGTTCCGTCTTCTGCCTTGAACTCCACATTCTCGTAATCGAGTCCGTGCGCTTCCGGTGTGTCAAAAAGAGGTGATTGGTAAGGCTTCACCATCATATTTGAAATCATTTTACCGAACATGTCCGATGCATCCTTCTAAATCGGGTAATTTTGGCTGGGGTCTTCGACAGTGACCCAACGAAGTTTCGTGAATTCATCAAACGCGCTTACCTGAGGACTGGTTGAACACCTCATGGCTGGCCCCCAGAACGGCAGGCGGATAGCTGGTTCAGCGCATCCTTGTCCCGCCCGCAGGCATCTAGCGTTAACCGCAGGCAGCACGGCACTGACGGTCTGCTGCGACCCAGGACTGGCACCTGCCTGCCGGACAGACCAAGCCTTTTGTCGCTTTCCCGCCCCGCTTTCAGGCGGTTCGGTCCGGTCGTTGTGCAGCGGGGTTGCCCTCTTTGGTCCGTGTCCAAACCCGATCCCCTTAAGCCTTTGGGTGGTTGTACTGATCCCGGCGAGAAAACGGTGTCGCCAGCGAAAGGCGGTACTCACAGCCAAGGCCGAAACCGCCACGGTAT
This sequence comes from Paracoccaceae bacterium, assembly GCA_014623385.1. GTDB lineage: Bacteria > Pseudomonadota > Alphaproteobacteria > Rhodobacterales > Rhodobacteraceae > JACOMT01. The sequence continues at coordinate 13,660 of JACOMT010000040.1, read as the reverse complement.
CGCCAGTGGTGCGGCACTCGTCGAACGTCAGCCACAGGTCCTTGCGATGCAGGCTGTTCACTGCTGCACCCGTTGTCATTCCGAAGCTTCGCTGACAGGATCGGCAAAGATAGCGTTGCATTCCACCCGATTTGCCGTGCACCACCGCACCAGGCGCACCGCAATGCGAGCAGGTTTGATCCTCTCCAACACCTCCTGCGATTGCCGCAACCGAGGCTTCCTCCGATAGAAAACCAGCCAAAACCGCACTTGCCTCTAATCGCTGTGCCGCACTCAACTTGTCGACCTCCGACAACCTGGCCTGAAGTGCTGCCCGCTCCATCATGCGATTAATTCTTTATTTTCAGGACAAACCATAGCCAACCTATACGATATAAGAATAGAACCTATCTGTATGATCTAAATAGTCGCAGCCTGTATGACCATCGCGTAGCAGTAACTAAGTTGGTGCAGGTGCTCCCTTGCTCCCTGGTTCAATAAATGCTTTTATGTGGTGTGACAAACGCGAGATTTTACAGCATCTCTTGCATAACAGCTGGAAACGAAGGCCATCTCGCAGAGAGCTTTCTGTGCAATTGGATTGACGGTTGTACAAATCGCTGAACCCGCTGCCTTTGCACCTGAACATTGCTCCCACGGGTCAGGACGAACAGCGGCTAGCTGGACAAAGCCATCAAGGCGCGGCCGATATGCGGCCAAATATGTTGTCGACACCATCGACTATTCTACCGCCATAGCCCCCATGCGGCCGGTTTTCCGGGCTTTGATCCGGTCCTTGATCTCTTCGCGGAAGTTGCGGATCAGACCCTGAATTGGCCAAGCCGCTGCGTCGCCCAAGGCGCAGATCGTGTGGCCTTCGACCTGTTTGGTCACGTCAAACAGCATGTCGATTTCTTCGACCTCGGCCTCACCTTTGACCAGACGATCCATAACCCGCATCATCCAGCCGGTGCCTTCGCGGCACGGCGTGCATTGACCACAACTTTCGTGCTTGTAGAATTTCGACAGCCGCCAGATCGCTTTGATGATATCCACCGACTGGTCCATCACAATCACCGCTGCGGTACCCAGACCCGAGCCTAGTTCACCCCGCAGATAGTCGAAATCCATAATGGCATCTTTCATCTTTTCCCCGCGCACGCAGGGCACGGATGAGCCGCCCGGAATGACCGCTTTCAGATTATCCCAGCCACCGCGAATGCCGCCGCAATGGGTTTCGATCAGTTCCTCAAACGTGATTGACATCGCCTCTTCAACCACGCAAGGGCTGTTGACGTGGCCCGAGACGGCAAAGAGCTTGGTACCTGCATTGTTCTGGCGGCCAAAGCCCGCGAACCAGGAAGCGCCGCGCCGCAGGATAGTGGGCACCACAGCGATCGATTCGACGTTGTTCACCGTGGTCGGGCAGCCATACAGCCCCGCCCCTGCCGGGAAGGGCGGTTTCATCCGCGGCATACCCTTTTTGCCCTCAAGGCTTTCGAGCAGTGCGGTCTCCTCGCCGCAAATATAGGCACCCGCACCATGGTGAAGGTAGATGTCAAAATCCCAGATGGACCCGGCGGCGTCAGGCCCAACCAGCCCGGCACCATAGGCCTCGTCAATCGCGACTTGCAGCGCCTCTTTTTCACGGATATATTCCCCGCGGATGTAGATATAGCACGCATGCGCGCCCATCGCGAAAGATGCGATCAGGCACCCCTCGATCAGAGTATGCGGATCATGGCGCATGATCTCGCGGTCTTTGCAGGTGCCTGGTTCGGATTCGTCAGCGTTGACCACCAGATAGGCTGGTCGCCCATCGCTGTCCTTAGGCATGAATGACCATTTCAGACCGGTGGGGAACCCCGCCCCGCCGCGACCGCGCAGGCCGCTGTCCTTCATCTCTTGCACGACCCAATCACGCCCTTTGGCGATCAGCCCGGCGGTGCCGTCCCAGTGCCCGCGCGCCTGGGCACCGGCCAGCGTCCGGTCATGCATCCCGTATAAATTGGTAAATATTCGATCCCGATCCTGAAGCATCGTCGCTATCCCTTGCTGTCTCGGCGCATTCGTCGGAGTTGCAATATGTTCACACCAGCGTAGATTAACGCCGCCAGCACCACGAAATCAAAAAGCAGCATGTATCGCTGCGGCAGGCCAAATACTGGTGCGAACAGGAATTGAAGCGGCAACCACACCATGACGGAAACCGCGATCACCAATGAAATGTGACGGCTTTTCTTGGCCATAGCTTTGTTGAGGTCGTTACCCATCCTGGTCTGTCCCCTTTCAGCTTTGCTGTTTGGAGCGGTCTGTTTTACCGCCTGCGACGAGGATTTTTGCCTGTTCAATCCAACCATCCCGTTGGATACGGCCTTTGAATTTAAGTCGGGTGTCGACCCAAGCCGCTTCAGCGTCGGTCCAGGCCGCGATCTGGTCAAAATGGAAAAAGCCCAACTCGTGCAGAGTGCACTCCAGCTTCGGGCCAATGCCTTTCAACAGCTTCAGGTCATCCGGTCCGCCTTCGCGCGCGGCGGCCAGGGTTTCGGGTTGTATTTCTTCGCCGGTTTCGGCAGGCACAGCAGGTTCGGGCGCGGCCTCTGGTTCAGGTGCCGACGCTTCCGACTCTGGCACAGATGCAACCGGTGCAGACGCCTCTTTAATCGGAACGGGCTCCGGCTCTGCCACAACGGCATCCGCCGTCTCGCGCACCCAAGGAGTCAGTAATGGAATTTCAGTTCCGTCGATGCGTTTAAGCGTATCGCCAATATCCACGGCCAATTGCACGCTGGCATTGTATTGGATTTTGCCGCTGTTGTATTGTATCAGGCTAGTCAGCCCTTTGAGCGGCTCGGCTGCATAGCGCCCGTTCTGAGGTCCAGGAATAGGGACTTTGCCCACGGCCAGTTCATTGATGATCTGTGTAAAACGTTCGACGGTCAGGTCTTCGTAATAGTCTTTGCCAATTTGGGCTATCGGTGCGTTGGTACAGGACCCCAGGCATTCCACCTCTTCCCAGGAAAACTTGCCATCCTCAGATATTTGATGCGGTTTGGCGGCGATCTTTTCCTTGCAAACCGCAATCAGATCCTCGGCTCCACAGATCATGCAAGTTGTCGTCCCGCAAATCTGGAAATGCGCGATGGAGCCCACAGGCTGCAACTGAAACATGAAATAGAACGACGCAATCTCCAGCACGCGGATATAGGCCATGCCCAGCATGTCGGCGACATGTTCAATCGCTGAGCGGGTCAACCAGCCTTCTTGCTCCTGCGCGCGCCACAACAGCGGGATAATCGCGCTGGCCTGGCGGCCTTCGGGATATTTCGTGATCTGGCCTTCAGCCCAGGCTTGGTTCGCCGGAGTAAAGGCAAAGCTCTCGGGTTGCTCAGGGTGCAGTCGTCTCAGCATTTCCCATCCTCATAAAATATTTCCCGCCCTCATAAAATCGAAAATAGCGCGATGATCTCGCCAACAACGGCCAGACCGCTAAGGCCCACATGCATAAAGAACGGATGCCCGACCCGACGATAGATGAATGCACCGCCCGAGCCAATCAAGGTAAAGGCCAACAGCGACATACCGCCATAGCGAACAGCATTTCCTGCGGCAGCATATACGCCCGGTGTTGCAGTTATTTCAGCCCGCTTTCCCTTTTCATCGCCAACAGGATTGTAATCACGATTATGCAAATGGACAAAAACCCTAACATCCCGATTTTCCTTCTGCAACCAGTCGAAAACCGGTAAAAAATCGAATACCGCGTACACAGGAATTTGCTGAACAACACAAACACATCATTGATTTTCGCATCCATTTTGTTCTGCCCAATCCGGTACGGAATGATATCTCCAGCAGGGATTTGGGCAGACCCTACAGATGTTGAACCAGATAGGCACAGTATTATTTATCTAAATCTCACTCAACCAAGGCCTTGGCCATACCCCAGCTCCAGCACATTCATACGTGTCACCACCTGCACTTATGCTTGGAGTGCGGTGCGATGGTGTCGTGCACAACGACCTATTCATCCTCTAACCCCATATCGGTTGCCGCTGACCGCAAGGATGCGCTTCAGCACTACCACCTAGCCGAAATTTTCAAATTCTTAAAACATATACCCAGATTTTTCTATAAAAGCAAATAGAGTTTATGATGCCTTGACAAAAACCACGCACGCATACCACGCCTGAAGGACCGCCACAGACACCGTCGAGACCAGAGTTGCCACCGCCAACAGGATGCTTGGGGCTCTGGCATTCCGAAAGCGTGTCTGCCATCACGCAATAGATGTCTTTCCCGGGCGATATCGGCTTGAGATCCTGTTCATCGTAACGGTCTGGCAGGTAATAAACCATGTTCCTATCCCGGATGATCACATAGCCTCGATTGAAATGCCAGAGTCTTTACACTCGATTCGATGGTCACGTGGGCCGGAGTTATGCATTAAACCCTTTAGAATATGGTCCCAATACTCAGCGTTTTAGACCTGAAGCCCGGAAAGCATGCTCTTTCAAGATATCTTCCAAGCTCAGTATCAAGATATTATCGTACTTGGCGGATCGATATTTCGTGGTTATTCAATTGCATTACAGCTCAACCTAAAATAGGTAAAAATTATTTTCAGATTCATTCCATCTCTAGTTTCGAAAAATTCATCAAGTATTTTTTATTAAATTATTTTAAATACTGTGTTATTAATTTATCATTTACTGTTAAATTAATTTTATAAAATTGTATAAAAATTAATACCGCAAAAATGGCGTAACCGGTAATCGAGAAAGTCATCACCGATCAATCTCGCCAAATACAACATCCATCGTCCCGATGATCGCGGCAACATCGGCAAGTTGGTGGCCTTTGCAGATATGGTCCATCGCCTGCAGGTGCAGGAAGCCAGGCGCACGCAGTTTTGCACGGTATGGTTTGTTGGTGCCATCGGCGACCAGGTACACACCAAACTCGCCCTTTGGCGCTTCGACTGCACAATAGACCTCACCCTCTGGCACGTGGAAGCCCTCAGTATAGAGCTTGAAGTGATGGATAAGACTCTCCATCGAGGTTTTCATATCCGACCGTTTCGGCGGCGTAATTTTGCCGCGCGCCAGCACATCGCCAGGTTCTTCGCGCAGCTTGGTAATCGCCTGCTGAATGATTGAGGTTGACTGGTGCATCTCTTCCATCCGGACGAGGTAACGGTCATAACAATCGCCGTTTTTACCCACCGGGATCTGAAAGTCGAACTCGTCATAGCATTCATACGGTTGCGCGCGCCGTAAGTCCCAAGCAAACCCCGACCCACGCACCATCACGCCCGAGAAGCCGTATTTTTGAATGTCATCCTCGACCACGACACCAATATCTGCGTTGCGCTGTTTGAAGATGCGGTTTTCGGTCAAGAGCCCGTCAATGTCCTCCAAGACCCTCGGAAAGGCGTGCGACCATTCTTCGATGTCATCCAGAAGGGCATCGGGCAGGTCCCGATGCACACCGCCGGGCCGGAAATAGGCCGCATGCAGACGCGCACCACAGGCCCGCTCGTAAAATATCATCAGTTTTTCGCGTTCTTCAAAGCCCCAAAGTGGCGGGGTCAGCGCGCCCACATCCATCGCTTGCGTGGTGACGTTCAACAGGTGGTTCAACACCCGGCTAATCTCGGAATAGAGAACCCGAATTAGTGAGGCGCGACGGGGCACCCCGACCCCGGTTAGCTTTTCAATGGCCAGACACCAAGCATGTTCTTGGTTCATCGGTGCTACGTAATCCAGCCGGTCAAAATACGGCAGGTTCTGCAGATAGGTCCGGCTTTCCATCAGCTTCTCGGTGCCGCGGTGCAACAGTCCGATATGAGGGTCGCACCGTTCAACAATTTCGCCGTCAAGTTCCAGCACCAGCCGCAACACCCCGTGCGCCGCCGGGTGTTGGGGCCCGAAGTTGATGTTGAAGTTCCGGATTTTCTGCTCGCCTGTCAGAGTGTTTTCGAAACCTCTCGAACTGTCCATCATGCCAGCACCTCCATTGTTCGAAACACTTTGGTCAGGAGTGTCCAACCGACGTCCAAGCGGACAAACCCCAGATAAATCTTCATATCGCTTTGGTAGAACATCGACCCACAAATGCACACGGGCTATTTCTGCTCCTGTTATGTCGATATTCAAGATTTCATAGGACAGCTCCCGCCCTCAAAACACCTCGCGCCCGGCGACACGGTCCTATGTAGGTCGCCTTGCCCCCCAGTTGCGTTTCAGTACGTCGTCCCCAACCTCGAACATCAAGAAATTGATGTGGCATATATCGTTTCAAAAACACCCAGATGCAAATAAATAAATGCCTTCATAGTATTGCAGGGCCGCCGCGCGAATATCCTAGAGTTTTACCGCCATCAAAGCCTCTCCAGGTATTGCAATTTCAGCCCTCCACCAGATAAGCCCGATCACACCCAACGGGATGATGCACATCACCATCCAATACCTATTAATTCCGAAATGCAACGGCAATTTCAGCATCAGGTATAGCGGTGGATACCATGACCAGTCAGAATAGAAATTTTATCACTTTGCCTTTGGTTTCTCATCCCCCGGTAGCACATATTCCGCACCTTCCCAAGGGCTCATGAAATCGAACTGGCGATATTCCTGCACCAAAGACACGGGTTCATAGACTACGCGCTTTTGCGCATCGTCATAACGCACCTCGGTGTAGCCTGTGGTTGGGAAATCCTTGCGCAGCGGATAGCCGCAAAACCCGTAATCGGTCAGGATGCGGCGCAAGTCTGGGTGACCGGAAAACAGGATGCCGAACATGTCGAATACTTCCCGCTCGAACCAGTTCGCTGACGGGTGCGTTTCGATGATGGACGATACCATATCCTCTTCCCTGATCGACACGCGCAGGCGGATGCGCTGATTCTGGTACATCGACAGAAAGTGATAAACGACGTCAAATCGCTTGGGTCGGTCCGGATAATCGACGCCAGTTACATCAACCAAGGTCGAAAACCGACAGGTGGAATCCGATTTCAGAAACTCTACAAAGCCCGCGATATTGGCCGGTGCAACGTCGATGTTCAACTCGCCATGGGTGACATCCCAGCCCAACACACAATCGGTGCGCTTGTCCTCAATATAGTTACCGAGTTTGTTCAATACATCTGTCATTGCCTTTCACCCTGTACACCCTAGCGCACAATCGTTCCGGTCCGGCGGATTTTGCGTTGCAGTTGCATCAGCCCATACAGCAGTGCCTCGGCCGTGGGCGGGCATCCGGGGACATAAACATCGATCGGCACAATCCGGTCACAGCCGCGCACCACTGAATAGCTATAGTGGTAATACCCGCCGCCATTTGCGCAAGACCCCATAGAGATCACATAGCGCGGCTCTGGCATCTGATCATACACCTTGCGCAGCGCCGGGGCCATTTTGTTAGTCAGAGTCCCGGCCACAATCATCAGATCTGACTGGCGCGGGCTGGCACGCGGTGCGGTGCCAAAACGTTCCAGATCATAGCGGGGCATCGAGGTATGCATCATCTCGACCGCGCAGCAAGCCAAACCAAAGGTCATCCAGTGCAGCGAACCAGTGCGGCCCCAGTTGATTACATCCTCGACCGTGGTCAGGAGAAATCCTTTGTCCTGCAGTTCTTTGTTTAAGGTCTGGGTGGCAACCTCTTTGTCGACACCGGCCGTGTTCGCGCCTGCCATCACTCCCATTCCAGTGCTCCCTTCTTCCACTCATACACAAAGCCGACTGTCAAAACCGCCAGGAACACCATCATCGACCAAAAGGCTGTATCGCTGAGATCGGCGAATCCGACCGCCCAGGGGAACAAGAACGCAATTTCCAAATCAAAGATGATGAATAGGATCGACACCAAGTAGAACCGGACATCAAATTTCATCCGCGCATCGTCAAAAGCATTAAATCCACATTCATACGCGCTGACTTTTTCTGGATCCGGGTTCCGTACGGCCAGGACGACCGCCGATAGCATCAGTAACAGGCCAAGGCTGATCGCAACGGCCAGAAACACAAGGATGGGGAGGTATTCCCGCAACATCTCTTCCACGATGTGGCTCCTTTTCCTGAGCCGGACAGTCCCGGCCAAGTCAGTATGGCATATACGATGGCATACTGTCTTTATATTCATTTTATCGCCAGTATAGGAGTTCGTCAACGGGAACCGGGTTTATTCATGTTGTTGAATCGTCGCAGGAGCACATGGAGAGAACACAGGCAGCCTAACAACGTTGAACAATCACACACAAAGACCTCTGCGTGACAACATGATGTTCGGCGGAAGCGTCAATTGGGCCATTCTGTCCGATCCGCTGGCCTTACAGCGGGCAAAACAGCTGGCAAGGCGGTTTTGGTGGTCTGGTTATGCGATTGCCGGTGTATACGGGTTGAAGATGATCTTGTTTGCGGCCCTCGCAAGTTCTGCCCGATTGCCACCATCGCCCGTCGGGCGTTTTGTTTTGGCCAGCCTGGCCAGCCCGAACTATCGGGCGCGGTGCAGACCAAAAAAGATGCGTCATCGCGGCATAGGCAGTGCTCAATCCCTCAAGCAGCGTTTGGAGCTCAGCCTGCCCCTCGCGTTGTTCCCAAGCCCGCAGGGGTCGATGACAGGCGGATATTCGCATGATTCCGTCACGGTGGCGACCACGCAGGGCATCCCGGTTGGCCTTGCTGGCATAGGCCCTGTCGGTCAATACACCCGCCCGCCCGTTCGCCCCTTTGACCATGATATCGAACCCAGGGGCTCCCGGCCTGGTTCGCAGGTGCCCCATGTGGACCTTGTCGATGAAGCTTTCCTCGTCCGGGACTCGCCCGGGCGGGCAAAGCCGCCTGGATGTCATCTTCGTAACCCGGCCGTATGCTTCGCGCCGTTCCTGACCCGCCGTGCTTGCGTGTCGGCACCGAAATGTACGCCTGGATCATCGGGGACTTCCGCTTCGGCCCGGTTTTGCGGCGCGTCAATATAGCTGCCGGGGCGGGGCGGCACTTTCCATCAGCGTGGCGCTGATGATCGCTGCTTCGGCTCGTGATCCCCATCTGACGGCACCCCCCGGTCAGAAGATCATCGTGGACACCGCCCTTCACCAGCGCGTTGCGAAAACGGCAATGGGTCGTCTTATCAGGCACAGGTGCATAAAGAGATCGGGGCCGCAACACAGCATGAAATCCAACCGCAGTTGAGGGCGCGCGCGTCAGTTTTGGGGTGCCACGGCCCGATCAGCAGACAGTTGAAGCGGGCCAGCGGATCATACCCCTGAGGCCCGATCCCGGCACACCCCAACGTACGCTTGCGTGTCGGTGAACACCATCGCTAGTCCATGAGTGCGTCAATCCTGGTCAGAACGTCGTCTGCGCCGATCCGAACCGCGTTTGACATGAACCGCGCAAAAACAGGTGCATCAAATCACCCCTGAACGTCTTCCAATAGCATAATTGAAGCGGTAGACTTTGCGGAAAACCATCGAGGCCTTGATTAAATAGTCTTTCGGCAGGTCTTGGTACATTGGAACCTTATCGCCGTCTTTGTTGAGGACGCACATAGGCACGCTTTTGCGCTTAAGCTTTATGCAGTTTGTTCAGACCCTGTCAACATTTTATTTTGTAGGTCATGAGTTTGCTCTTCATAACCGGATTGAGGCAGCGATTTTAAGCCTGCGTGCCGATGCAGCCCTGGATTGAAACGGAATACGAATCCGTTGAAGCAGGATTGTACGTACTTTGCCCCGGACCATGACAGGTGCAGATCTCCCACGCCTTGACGTTGGAGAAAATGCAGTGAATCCTGGCAAGCGTGTTATGGGTCAATTGATGTCCAATGACCTGTTTGTCAGGATCTGCTCTCTGTAGATTGTTGCAAGACGGGAGCCCATCGATTTTGGCGGCACTGCCCTTGGCAACCCCGTTCTCGACAAAGCTGTGCAGGGTTGGGGCGGTGTAATCTGAAATCCCGTACAGGCGCATACGTCCCGTCCCGGGTAGGTTTTCGTCGCGACGTCCAATTTCCATTACCCCGACAATCATGGGCTTTCCCATGTGGCTTCTCCCGCGACCGATGGCCCATTTCCGATGCGGTGACGGATCGGGGGG
>JACOMT010000040.1:0-3511 GCA_014623385.1 Paracoccaceae bacterium | reverse complement strand
GCGTAAGCGGCCCGGAATCACGGGGTCAAAAGCAGGTTCGAAGCGTGCATCAACGTACCTGCACGAACGGGGATCTACGTACAGGCTCACTTTTCGCTCTTCAATGCACAGCACTCCCTGTGCCCGCAGGCAGGATACTCAAAACCGTCGGGCCACACCTGGTCGAATAGCAGGGCGATGCAGGCATCCTTATCGGGAAAACGCTTCTGAAACCCGGTCAGAGATTTCGGATAATCAGCTATCATATTCCGCCCAAACACCGCGGCACACAGGGCCTTGCCAACCGCCTAGATGGCCAGACTTTACAGCAAAAATTCCTGTCAACATATAGGACCCTCTGAATAAAATGCATGAGCCTTTTTCGCTTTGTTGGGAGGGCACGGCAAAGGCCCGCTTCTTGATGTCGAATATCTGCGCCGGGTTGATGATGATCTGCTCATCGTCGCCCGTGCCGTCGCCAAGGTACGGAAAGGTACCGTTGGCTGCGATCTTGTTCTAAAAGGTGAAGTCAGCGTCGCTGTGAAATTTGCCGTTTTTGCCGCAGAAGAGGACCAATGCGCCCAGGTCAAAGTCCTGGGCCGTCCGTGGTCTGCATGTCCCAGCCAAGGTTAATGAGGATTTTGGCCAGGCCCAGTATCGCTTTGACCAGTGAGACATGCCGACATTATCGCGCCGGGTTAATCCCAGCAGCTGACCAGAACTCCCAACCCTTCGACCAATTGGCCAAGGTCCAGAGGGTTCAAAACGGTACCAGTGTCGCGTGTAGACATGCCACGCAGCCCGGCATGTGACAACAGGGCACGGGATGGCCTCGGCATCCGCGATCATGCTGACATCGGGAGGCGCAACTGCCGGTTGGTGTTGGCAGTCGGTAAAAACATGCCCAGGACGCGCCCGCGGCTGTTCAAAACCGGGTCGCCGACATCGCCCGGCAGCACTGCCAGCACCAGGTGATCCAATTTTTCCTCGCCGCGCAACCCCTTGACATCCGCCAGGATGCCAAAGGTCAGGGTCGGTGCGCCCAGCACGCTTTCGAGCGAATAGCCCGCGACTGCGACCTCGGACATCAGGCGCGGCACGCCGTCAGCCAGATTTGCGAACCGCATTGGGGCCAGTGCGCGGGTGGGACGCAACACGGCAACTCCCAGATCGGGGTCGTTGATTACAACCTGCACCGGATGATCGCCGTCCAGCGTAACAAGTGTACAGTCACGCACAGCTTCGTCAGTGGTGACCACCGTACCCGGTCCGTCAACATAGAAACCTGCCCGTGACACGCGCGGTTTGCGCACCTTGAGGTCCGCGACCAGATCGATGTCCTGCCGCATTTTATCGGTTTGAGACGCATCAAACGTGCCCGTTGTGACCTGAAACGTATCCTGCATTGTGGCCAGGATGCGCTGGCGTCGTTTTTTGTCGCCGGTAGGCCAGATCAGGGTAAAACCCTTGATCTCGCCCTTGCGCAGCTGCGTCTCGGTATGGGAAATGAACGCGCTGTTTCGGCTTTCCAGCACGAAACGATCCGACTGCCAGTTGCGTGTTCCCCCTGGCGGCACAATTTCCAGGGTTTGCATAACTTCTTAAAGGCCAAACAACATGCCCCGGGTGCCGTCCTGACTAATCAGCAGGACTTGGGCGTCTGGCACCGAACTAGTACCCTGAAAGTGGACAAAAGGTGCCCCGTACCTGTCAAACTGCACCGCTTCTAATAACAACTGCAATTCCAGATCCGCGCGTGCATCGCGATAGGTCCGCATGCCCACGCTGATCAGCGGGGCGTTGTATTGACCCGTCAAATCTCGGTGCTGGTGGGTGGTGAGCATGCCGGTCTGGTCATAGCCATTATCCGCCTGCCAAGCCGCCATCGCCTGGCGCGTGCCAGACCCATAGGCCCCGTCGATGGCCGCATTGTAATAGCCGCCCCAACGCAACGCGATCTGCAATTCGCGCTTTCCCCGTCCGGTTAATAATCGTTCACTGCGCCGCGCTTGGGACGATGTTTCGTCGGTGGGCTCCGGCCGGGGTGCTTTAGCGAGATCGGACGCGGTTAAATATGGCTGAATCAACGTCGGCTGAATTGCTGTCCTCGGGTCCAGACCTGTTCCGCATCGCTGCGCAAATTAGGAGCCCAACAGAACGCTGGACCATGGTCGGCCCAGCGAAAACCTGTTTACATCGGCCAACACGCCTGCATAGCGACCTGGCGGCTTTGATAGGCTTCGATCTGGATCCACACAATCTCTTCCTGCTGGGCCAGGACCGGATGCGCGCCGTTGGTCAGAAATATCAGGCAGGCAAAAACAGGGGCCAAAAGTGTCACGACAAAACGTGCTACGCCGATATGGGTCAATTCGAAAAACCTGTTGCGTTTGTGGCAGGGTAATCAGGATTTTTCGGGATTTGTCATAGGTTAAGGCAACCGCTGCGGCATTGCGGTTCCGGAATGCGATTTGGATGGGCGGTCGGGATCATGATTTGCGCCAAACCGGAAATACCCCGTAATGCCCGCACAGGTCTGCAAAATGCGGTTTGACCCCCTAGCGCGTATCGCCTAATACCACCGCACAATGCAGAGGAATCAACGTGGTGACCAGCATTCCGGCCAGTTTTCAGGAGATCATCCTGCGGCTTCAAACCTATTGGGCATCAAAAGGCTGCGCGATTCTGCAACCCTATGACATGGAAGTTGGCGCAGGCACCTTTCATCCGGCCACAACTCTGCGGGCACTGGGGAACAACGCCTGGGCTGCAGCCTATGTCCAGCCGTCGCGTCGCCCGACGGACGGACGATATGGTAAAAATCCAAACCGTTTGCAGCATTACTATCAGTTTCAGGTGCTGATAAAACCCAGCCCGCCCGATCTGCAGGATCTGTATCTGGGGTCACTTGAGCCCATCGGCATCAATATGAACTTGCACGATATCCGCTTTGTCGAGGATGACTGGGAAAGCCCGACCCTGGGGGCTTGGGGTCTGGGATGGGAGGTCTGGTGCGACGGGATGGAGGTCAGCCAGTTCACCTATTTCCAACAGGTTGGTGGCTATGATTGCCACCCGGTGTCGGGCGAGTTGACCTATGGCCTGGAGCGGCTGGCAATGTATGTGCTGGGGGTCGAACATGTGATGGGCATGCCGTTTAACGATCCGGAAACGCCAATCACGCTCAGCTATGGCGACGTGTTCAAACAGACCGAAGAAGAATACGCGCGCTGGAATTTTGACGTCGCCAACACAGAGGTCCTGCTGCGCCATTTTGAAGATGCCGAAGCCGAATGCGCCGCGATCCTTGCACAGGATCATCAGGATCCAAAAACTGGCAAGCGCATCATTATGGCGCATCCAGCCTATGACCAATGCATCAAGGCGAGCCATATTTTCAACCTGCTGGATGCGCGTGGCGTGATTTCGGTCACGGAACGCCAAGCCTATGTCGGCCGTGTCCGCGCCTTGGCAAGACAATGCGCGGATGCTTTTGTCCTGACCCGGGCCGGGGGTCATATGGGGTGATTCA
>JACOMT010000039.1 GCA_014623385.1 Paracoccaceae bacterium | reverse complement strand
ACCGTGCCGGGTAAAGGCCTGTCCGGTCCGGCCCGACCGGGATGGCAGGACGCAGTCCGTCATGTCGATGCCGCGTTTCACCGCACCCACGATGTCATCGGGCTTGCCCACGCCCATCAGATACCTGGGTTTGTCGACCGGCAACATACCTGGCGCATAGTCCAGTACGCCAAGCATCGCTGTCTGCCCTTCGCCAACGGCCAATCCGCCGACGGCATAGCCATCAAATTCGATTGCGCGCAGTGCCGCCGCACTTTCATCACGTAAATCCTGCTCCAGCCCACCCTGCTGAATACCGAACAGGGCCTGCCCGAACCGGTCGCCAAACGCATCTCGCGACCGCTGAGCCCAACGCATTGACAACCGCATGCTGTCGGCAATGTGATCGCGGTCGGCGGGCAAGGCCGGACATTCGTCAAAACACATCGCGATATCCGAACCCAAAAGCCGCTGAATGTCCATCGACCGCTCTGGCGTCAGTTCATGCCGGGATCCATCGATATGCGACCGAAAGGTTACGCCCCTTTCGGTCATTTTGCGCAGTGCGGCCAGGCTCATCACCTGAAACCCGCCGGAATCTGTCAGGATTGGGCGATTCCAATTCATGAACTTGTGCAGACCGCCTAGCCGGTCGATCCGTTCCGCCGTCGGGCGCAGCATCAAATGGTAGGTATTGCCCAACAGAATATCCGCACCGGTGGCCTGCACGCTTTCCGGTAGCATCGCTTTGACCGTCGCGGCGGTGCCTACCGGCATAAAGGCAGGCGTGCGAATCTCGCCCCGAGGGGTAGAGATTACCCCGGTTCGGGCTTGCCCATCCGTATTATACAGCGTAAACGAAAAGTGCGACATTCCTGCTCCGGCTTTTGTATCAGCACCTTTTGCGTCAAGATTCGCATCTTGCCAAGGAGAGAGGATGGCCAGGCATAGAGTCGCTAAACCTTTTTGCACGCCTCGGACATTGAACCCTTTGGGGTGGCCAAAGCCTAAAAGGCGCGGGTCAAAGTACACGCTGTGTCCGAGCACGAAGATCTGATTATTCCTTAATCCGTTCCTGTGATTGACCGGTGCGAGGGTGCATCTTTAAATGGCAAAAGTGCGCTGCGGGTTGTGGTAGAAACAGAGGCCGAGGGTGAATTAGCACTGTTGGCCTATCGAAATGACGCTGACCAATCGTACGAATATAACCGGTCGAATGCTGTTGGGGCATCAGGCGTTGATCGAAAAAACGTTGATTGCACCCACCAAGCGGCATCTGCAACGATCCGGTAGTTTCAAACCGCGGGTGCCTGTTGCGTCAACGGCAGCGTCGGGATCACGGCTAGCCATGACAAACTGCTGATCATGAAATTGCTGGAACGCACCTAAGGCAAGGGCGTTGTTCTGGCCGAAACAAAAAAGGCTGTCGAGCCGGTGATTTCCGCATTTCAGGGATTCAAGGTGAATTTACTTGTGCAGGATTTTGTCAAGGAGGCCGCAGGCAAGAACATCCGCTGTCTCGTAATCGGCAGCCCTGTGATCACGGCGATGAAACGTACCGGGTCCGAGAGAGGTTTTCGATCCAATAGGGCGGCCAAGACCTTTTTAAACATGGCTGGGGTCGATTTGTTGCGATCCCCCGAGGGGGCTAAGATGCTCAAGGTGAATTCTTCGCCCGGCTTTGAAAGGATCGAAACAGCGACCAGCAAGGATTTGGTCAGCCGTCTGTACAGCGGGGTATCGAATTGGGTGTGCGTCCCTACCACCCGGAAACGCGGTGCAAAGACTTGAATTCAAGTCGGTGTGAGCAAATACCAAATTGGGGACACTGAAAGGGTTAACATTATGAACGAACATCTGATCAATCTGTTGGCCAGCAATCTGATCTATATTCTTGGCGCAATTTTCGTCATTCTTATTATCGTTAAAGGGGTGCGCATTGTGCCGCAATCTGAAAAATACGTTGTCGAACGATTTGGCCGATTGCATTCGATCCTTGGACCTGGGATCAATTTCACAGTTCCGTTCCTGGACATCGTCAAACACCAAATTTCAATTCTGGAACGTCAACTGCCGACGATGAGCCAAGATGCCATCACCGCCGACAATGTGCTGGTGCAGGTCGACACGTCGGTGTTTTTCCGCATCATCGAACCGGAAAAGACAGTCTATCGCATCCGCGATGTCGATGCCGCGATTGCCACGACGGTGGCAGGGATCGTGCGGTCGGAAATCGGCAAAATGGAACTGGACGAGGTACAATCAAACCGCGCCACACTGACTAGAACCATCAAAGATAGCCTGTTGGCCGTCGTGGACGATTGGGGGATCGAGGTTACCCGCGCCGAATTGCTGGATGTGAACCTGGATCAAGCCACCCGCGATGCGATGCTGCAGCAGTTGAACGCTGAACGAGCCCGCCGCGCCCAAGTGACTGAGGCCGAGGGCCGGAAACGGTCTGTGGAGCTCGCCGCAGATGCGGAACTTTATGCCGCTGAACAGACGGCCAAGGCCCGACGGATTGAGGCTGATGCCGAAGCATATGCAACCGAGGTTGTGGCCCGCGCCATCCGCGACAACGGGATTGAGGCGGCGCAATATCAGGTGGCTTTGAAACAAGTCGAGGCGCTCAATGCCTTGGGCAGTGGCGCAGGCAGCCAGACGGTGGTTGTACCTGCTAGCGCGTTAGAGGCGTTTAGGGATGCCTTTGAGATGTTGAAAGGACGAAAATGATGCCGACGCTATGGACCTTGTGGTGGGTCTGGTTGGCCTTGGCCCTGATCCTGGGCAGCCTGGAGATTTTGGCACCCGGATACGTCTTTTTGGGATTTGCGGTGGGGGCGCTGGCCATGGCCCTGATGCTGGGAAAGCTGGGATTGTCCCTGACATTGCCGGTCTCGATCCTGATTTTTGCCTTCTTTTCGCTGAGTGCCTGGCTGGTGTTACGCCGGATTTTCGCATCGCCCAAAGGGCAGGTGAAAATCATCAAGGATGACATCAACGACTAGGCGTGCGTGTTTTCCTGGTATCCGACCACTTTACCCCGATATTGCGATCCCTATATTAGGCATGATGTCGAACACGAGGCTCAGATGACCCAATCGCCCGAACCGCTCGAAGGGGCACCTCTTATCGCACCTTCCTCCACCGATCATCCGCTTTATAGTCAGGTGGTTGAGGCGTGTCGGTCCGTTTATGACCCAGAAATCCCAGTGAACATTTATGAATTGGGTCTGGTCTATACCATCGATATCAATGCCGGGAATGAGGTACGTGTTGTGATGACCCTGACCGCACCGGGTTGCCCGGTTGCCGGGGAAATGCCGGGGTGGCTGGCCAATGCCATCGAGCCCATTCCAGGCGTTAAACAGGTAGATGTTGAATTGACCTGGGAACCGCCTTGGGGCGTGGGTATGATGTCGGATGAGGCGCGGCTGGAACTGGGTTTCATGTAAATTTAGCAAAATATCCGCAACCTATAGTAACGCTTAACATTTTTTAACATTGGTGTTATGGGACTGTGCATTCCCTGTCATAAGGCTTGGCCTATCGTGGGCACAGTGAAAGTCTGCCAAAGATCTCTGGTTGACAGCGTGATGTTCGTCGGAAGCTTGGAGTTGGCCATTCTGTCCGGTCCGCTGGCCTTACAGTGGGCAAAGCGGTTTTGGGTGGTCTGGTTATGCGATTGCCGGTTGAGGGTGAACTTGTTTACGGCTCCCCGCAGGTTCTGCAGCGGTGTTCATCGTGCCAAAGTATTGCTCAATCTCTCAAGCGGCGTTTGGATATCAGCTTACCCCCGCATTTTTCCGAAGCCCGCAGGGGTCGATGATGGGCGGATGACGGGCGGCCGTTCGCATGAGCCCGTCACGGTGGTGATCGCGCAGGGCATCCCGGTTGGCCTTGCTGGCATAGGCCTTATCTGCCAATACTCGCCCGTGCTTTTGGGGCGGGCGGCACTTTCCACCGGTGTGGCGTCGATGATCGCCGCTTCGGCCCGTGATCCTCGATCTGACGGCAAACCCCGGCCGGAAGATCATCAAAGGTTGCGAAAACGGCGACGGGTCGTCGCATCGGGCACAGACGCAAAGAGGTCAGGGCCACAACACAGCATGAAATCCAGCCACAGTTGAGGGCGAGCGCCCCAGCTTCGGGGTACCACTGCCCGATCAGCAGACGCTTGAAGCTGACCAGCGGATCATAACCCTGAGACCCGATCCCGGCGCGCCCCAACGCAGGCTTGCATGTCGGCGAACACCACCGCTAGTCCACTGGTGCGTCAACCCTGTTCAGAACGTCATCTGTGCCAATCCGAACCGCGTTCGACACAAACCGCGCAAAAACAGGTTCATCAAACCATCCCTGAACGCCTCCCAAGAGCATACCGGGTTGAAGGTTTGTCCGCAACCCTCCAGTTATGCAGAGGTCTTTCAGAGAAAGCCGATGCCGAGGCGACACCAGAACCGTCGTATCCGCTACCAAACACCCCACCCAGTATAAACCTCATACCGGGGCAAATTCACCCGTTCCGTACACGGTTGCTAAACCCAACCCAACGCACGGGATGCGATACCCCCATTGGCCACGATATCCGTCGTGCTGCAGCACCCGTGCCGGTGGCAATATCAGTCAGTGATATAGATTTCTAATTGCTGTTCCCCCCATCGTCAGTGTCGGCCGCGGGATTGAATAGGCTGCCGCCTATATGATATAAACATCCACACCACTTTCCGGGTCAGGCGTGAACGGCACATTGTCCAAATCCAAATTGACTACGTACACCCAAATTCTTACCCGTTTGATAAGACGAAACCGTAAAATTCACCGGCATTCCGTTGGTTCCAGAGCAACGTTCAGGAACTCAGGAATGTTGCTCGTGGATGCATACGATGCATACGAATTGTCATAGTGAAACTCGCTGATATGGGCAACTGGTTCAATCCTCTACCTTGGGTCTTTGCATTATTACTCAATCCGAATGGCAAAACGTTCACTCTGATCCCACATGCCCGGGGATTATGGCGATAATGTGACCATAAATGACAAGAATCAAAAAACCGCAGTTTGGTATCAGTTTTACAAACAATTTTATGCTGCTGGATTTAAGCGGCCAGTGCCGCCTGTGCCTTGGCCACAATAGTGCCGAACGCTTCGGGCTCTTGGACGGCCAGATCGGCTAGAATCTTGCGGTCAACCTTGATGTTGGCAAGGTGCAGACCGTTGATAAAGCGGCTGTATGTCAGTGCCTCATCATGGTTGCGGACTGCGGCGTTGATCCGCTGAATCCACAATGCGCGGAAGTTGCGCTTGCGCTGTTTTCTGTCGTGGGTCGCATACTGTTTGGCCTTGTCGACAGCTTGGGTTGCAACCCTAAAGTTGCTCTTGCGGCATCCGTAATAGCCTTTGGCTTGTTTGATGATCTTCTTGTGACGGGCGTGCGTGACGGTTCCACCTTTAACGCGGGACATATCCTGTCTCCCCTCTTAGCGGTTGTAAGGCATGTAGCCCTTGACGGTTTTTGCGTCGGGGGCTGACAGTGTCGTGGTGCCACGGGCATCACGAATGAATTTTTTGGTGCGCTTGATCATGCCGTGGCGTTTGCCGGCCTGCGTGGATACGACCTTGCCGGTTGCCGTTATCTTAAAGCGCTTCTTGGCGCTCGACTTGGTCCTCATCTTGGGCATTTCCGTCTCCTTTTCAGTGCGGTCGGCGTGCGATTCAGCATAGCTATATCGGCCAATCTCGCGACAAAGCAACCCTACAGGCTTGTCCAGCAATTTGTCACGCAGCTTTGTCAAGCAAGCAAGGAAAAATTGCTTATGGCTGTCTAAGGCGGCGAAAAATCTTGCCATGTGCCGAGGTTCAGAACACCGAAAAACTTGGTGCTTCGCTGTCCGTGTTGTTTGCGGCGGTTGAACCGCGAATCTGGCTCAGTGAGTCAGCTGGCAAGCTGACCCAATCTGATGAAGAATGCCAAATAGCACTAGCAACTCAATTAAGGATATGGCTGACAACCTGGATAAATGCGTTCGGAACGTCGGGCCAAGATGCGATGCCAATTCAGACTCTTGTCTGCGTCAGCAACAGCGTGTGTGGGAATGCAGCACAAAGTGCAGCGGCTGCCTTTGTAGCGGCCATTTCAAGCTGGAGCACTTCCAATGCGCGCTCTTGAGTCGCCGTTGCCTTCTGCCGCAAGGTTGTAGACATCTCTCATAACCGCGCCGAATCTGGGTACGCATCTAGTTAGGTTACTGTCAACGGCTGAGCACCGTACGCCGCGGCGGGTATCGAATGACGAAACAGCCCTATCTACCGGGTCCTCCATCTTGTCCCATCTCGGAAGGTGATGGGGTGGTTTCTTGAGCCATTCCGGCCTGAATTTGTGCCGGTTCTTCATCGTCTGCAATGACGATTTGCTTCCCGGGGCCGATTGGGGGAGCTGCCGGTTGCAAAGCCGAACATAGCGGTGGCGCGTGGTCCCCAATGCCGCTGCCAGATTGGAAACGATGGCTTTGCAGGACCTCACTGGTATGGCCACCCTCGCGCGCTGCCATGCTGTTGGTTCGGGGAGATTTCGGTGAGGTGAGTCCGGTGGGTCGATGCCGAGCCGGTCGAACTCATGTACCCCTGTCTCCGCGTGGGCAAACGCGGGCGACAACAACGGTTCAGCGTCATCGCGACCCGGACATGCCTGACGCTGACGTCCTGTCTGGTTGCGGCTGGTCGGGCCTGGACCGGGCGGTATCGCGAAGGAACCGGACCGCTCGACGCATCCATTGATAGCACCTGTATCAAGGCCGGGGGCAAGGTGCATGGAATGCTCGCAAGCATGGTGCCCCGAAACACCACATCCGTCGCAGGATACAATATCGGTATTGACGAGGACACGCTGGCGGTCCGGGCAGTCGAGGGGTTGGTGATGCACCCATGCTGCCCGAGTTGCCCGACCGTATTCCTACAGATCGGGACATCGGATCAGTAACCGCAGACCCCGAAAATGCCATGATGTCACTGCAGTGCGCAGCACTCATGCCTTTATACACCCGCGAAACATGCCAAGCCCCGGAAACCCGCAAGCGCGGGTGCCATCGCTGGGAATGAGGCGGTCAATGCCGTGCCGCGCGATACCCGGGTCGTACCAACCGGCGATGATGCAGCGGATACCACCGCCGTGCCCGTGTCAAGACCGGGATGCATTGCGTGAAACTGTCGGAAAATTGTCGGGGCAAAGCCTCATGTCGCGGAACTTGGACTGGCAGGGTTCGCAGGACGAAATTTGCACCCGCTGCATCGTACCCAACTGCTACACCGCCCCTGGTATACCCATCACAGAGGCCTTAACATAACTATGTCCGGGGAAAGGGGAATTCTGTTGCTCACCCTAGTTCTACAACAAAGCCCGTCAGAACATAAACCGCCGCATCATAGCATAGAACAAAGCGGGCTACAGAAATGAACATTCCCCGGAACATGTAACGGATCCCGGATCGGTTTCCCTCCTTGTCAACCAAGTCCGATCAATTTCACGTTAAAAGTGTCATTGAACACAGAAACCAGCAGGGATGTAAGACGTCGGCCGCTTGCCGTCGCATTGACCCCGCCTTGCGGCGTAGTAAACCGCCCGGCGAATGATGAGGGATGCAATATGAACCTTTTCGCTCAAATACGAACCGCTGTTCTGACGGGCCTGCATCAGATGCAGGCCGACGGGAATCTGCCCGATGGGTTGAGTTTTGACAATGTTGCGGTTGAACCGCCGCGCGATGTGGCTCATGGGGATATGGCGACCAATGCAGCGATGGTTCTGGCCAAACCCGCCAAGATGAAACCGCGTGACATTGCCGACGCGCTGGCCGCGCGGTTGTCGAACGACAGTCGTATCGCCTCGGCCGAGGTGGCAGGGCCCGGATTTCTGAATCTACGTTTGCCTCCAACGGTTTGGCAGGCCGTGGTCGGCGCGGTTTTGTCTGCTGGTACTGATTATGGCCGGTCCAGTCGTGGGGCCGGGCAAAAAGTGAATGTTGAGTATGTGAGCGCGAATCCAACTGGACCGCTACATGTTGGTCACACCCGGGGTGCGGTGTTTGGTGACGCGCTGGCCAGCTTGCTGGCCTATGCGGGCTATGACGTGACCCGCGAGTACTATGTTAATGACGGCGGTGCTCAGGTGGATGTTTTGGCACGGTCCGTATACCTACGGTATCTTGAGGCGCATGGCGACGCAGTCGAATTCCCCGATGGCACCTATCCCGGCGATTATCTGGTTCCAGTCGGGCAGGCGCTGAAAGACAAGGTCGGCGATGTCTATGTCGGCAAGGGCGAAGAGGTCTGGCTGACCGATATTCGGGAATTTGCCACGGACGCGATGATGGACCTGATCCGGGGCGACCTGGCGGTGCTGGGCGTCCGGATGGATATTTTCTTTTCCGAAAAGTCGCTCTATGGCACGGGACGTATTGAAAGCGCGCTGGAGGGGTTGAAGGCCAAGGGCCTAATTTACGAAGGCGTGTTGGAAACGCCCAAGGGCAAAAAGCCTGAAGGTTGGGAACCTCGGGAACAGACCTTGTTCCGGTCCACCGATCATGGCGACGATGTAGATCGGCCCGTCAAAAAATCCGATGGCAGCTGGACATATTTCGCATCCGATATCGCGTATCATTTTGATAAAGTTTCTAGAGATTTCGACGCGCTCATTGATGTTTTTGGCGCAGATCATGGCGGTTATGTCAAAAGGATGGAGGCGGCGGTGTCGGCACTGTCGGAAGGTCAGATACCACTGGATATAAAGCTGACCCAATTGGTGCGGCTATTCAAAAATGGCGAGCCGTTCAGGATGTCCAAAAGGGCGGGCAACTTTGTGACGTTGCGCGATGTGGTGGATCAGGTTGGCGCGGATGTTACCCGATTCGTGATGCTGACACGTAAAAACGACGCACCGCTGGATTTCGATTTCGACAAGGTGCTGGAACAAAGTCGGGAAAACCCGGTGTTTTATGTGCAATACGCCCATGCTCGGGTGATGAGCGTGTTACGCAAGGCAGCCGAGGCAGGAATTGCTGCTGATACCGGAGCCCTGGCGGCGGCGGACTTGGGGTATCTCACACATGATGCCGAGCTGAATGTCGCGCGGAAACTGGCCGAATGGCCTCGGTTGGTTGATATTGCGGTCCGGACCAACGAACCGCATCGCGTGGCTTTTTACCTCTATGAACTGGCGGGGGATTTCCATGGATTGTGGAACCGGGGTAACGAGCTGCCAAAACTGCGCTTTATCCAAGAGAGCGATGCGGCTGTAAGTCAGGCAAAAATCGCATTGGCACAGGCCGTCGCCGTTGTTATTTCCGCCGGTCTTGGTATTCTGGGTGTGGTGCCTATACAGGAGATGCGGTAAAAATTCACCCGACGTGCTGGCCTGAGGCAGAGACAAGGAATGATCTGATGGCGGCAGGATGCCAAGCCGGGCAGGGAGGTGTACATGACAATGTGTGATGACAAACCGACCGGGGATGTCGGACTGGATATCGGACCCGTGCCATTCGGTAGGGTCCTGTACAAGGTAACAAATCTTGTGGCCGCAGCGGTATCGCTGTTGCTGATCATAGGCGTGGGTGTTTGGAGTTACAAGTTGATAATGCGGGATGTCAGGGGCATCCCGATTGTGCGCGCGGTCGAAGGACCGATGCGTGTGCAACCTGAACACCCCGGTGGTCAGCCAGTGGACCATCAGGGGCTGGCCGTGAACGAGGTGGTGGCACAAGGTACGGTTGCGGTGCCCGCCGACCGCCTGATCTTGGCCCCGCGCCCCGTATTGTTGCTGGACGAAGATCAGCCGTCAGAGCAGTTGGATAAGGTGACGGTCGCCACCAATTTTTTACCGGATACGCAAGCGGTTGACCCGGCCGAGGCTGTAATCATTTCGAACACGATACCGGTGGTGTTTCATTCGGGATCGATTGGCGCTTCGGTGGATGCGTTGTCCAATGGTGTCGCATCGCTTGATCCGCCGCCGGGAACGAAACCTCATATAGTTGTCGAGGGGTTGGGGCATAAACAGTCAGTGCGACCGTTGGCCCGCCCGGCTTCTCTTGTCAAGCCGGTTTTCGCGCGTACCGTCGAGGTGCCCGCCGCAACACTGGAAGTGGAGCCGACCACATTGCCTGCAGGCACTAATCTAATACAACTCGGCACTTATGACAGTGCGGC
>JACOMT010000038.1 GCA_014623385.1 Paracoccaceae bacterium | reverse complement strand
ACTAAAAATGCTAAACAAAAACTGCAGCAAATGCGGCAAGCGGTGCGCTGGCGGGCCCCAGGCAAGGACCAGTTCGTCGCCGGTCTAGCGGCGGATATGTTTGATTTCCTCGTCGCCTGCTCGTTGCCCATGCGGGGACCCGAACGGGGGAACATTCCCGTTTCCCCCGTACGCGAGTCATGGCGCGGCAGTTTTCCATGAACACCACCCGACGCCAGACCCGCCACCGCAGCAACCCCAGAAAAAACAGGGAACACACCGCTTCACACCCCGCCAGGGCCAACCAGGGACGAATGGAAAAATGGGCACCAGGACCGGAACGGGTGCAAGATGGAACCGAGCTGAAGACATCAATGCAAAAGATCAAGGGGGGCGTGACAGCACCACACGACGCAACAAGAGCACACGACACAACAAGGGCAGAAGTCTGGCCAAAAGCAACAAACATGCTACTAAAACCTTGGGCCGCTAAACTGCCCGGGTTACATCCCGTTTTGGGTAGGCATAGCTTTCGCCTCTATAAGCGTCATTTTTGGGCTGGTTAGCTTATAGTCACGGGGTACGGGCATTAAAGGGTGGCCATTGTTGTTCAAACATCGTGGCCCCCTAAATCCGGGTCACGGCAACCCTGTGTGCGGGTACCGATGGCTATAAAGCCGCCCGTCATCACATCCAGGAACCAACGCCAAAATCGGCCTTTCATCCGCATAACATTGCCTGTAAAGAGCCCGTGCAGCTGATGGGAGTTAGGCAAAATGGGGTATCGTGTCGTCGTCGCGGGTGCCACAGGCAATGTGGGTCGCGAAATACTGAACATCCTGAATGAACGTCAGTTCCCGGTCGGGGATATCGCTGCTCTGGCCAGCCGAACATCCACCGGAACCCAGGTCAGCTTTGGCGACAAAACATTGACGACCCGGGATTTGGACACGTTCGATTTCGCCGGATGGGATATCGCACTGTTTGCTATCGGCTCGGACGCGACCAGGGCCTATGCGCCCAGGGCCGCCGCAGCGGGATGTATCGTCATCGATAACAGCTCGGTCTACCGCTATGATCCCGACGTACCACTGATCGTACCCGAGGTAAATGCAGACGTCATCACCGGCTATGCCAAAAAAAACATTATCGCCAATCCCAACTGTTCAACCGCTCAGATGGTTGTGGCACTGAAACCGCTGCATGACCGGGCGCGAATCAAACGGGTGGTGGTCAGCACCTATCAGTCCGTGTCCGGTGCGGGCAAGGACGGTATGGACGAGCTTTGGGAACAAACCAAGGCGATTTATAACCCCATCCAAGAGTTCAAACCCAAAAAATTCCCAAAACAGATCGCCTTTAATGTGATCCCGCATATAGACAACTTCATGGCAGACGGGTCAACCAGGGAAGAATGGAAAATGGCCGCCGAAACCAAAAAGATCATTACCCCCTCAATCCGGGTCACGGCAACCTGTGTGCGCGTACCGGTTTATGTCGGCCATTCAGAAGCGGTGAACATCGAATTCGAACAGTTTCTCGATGAGGATGAGGCCCGCGAAATCCTGCACCAGGCTCCAGGGATCATAGTCATAGACAGGCGCGAGGATGGCGGATACATCACCCCGAACGAATGCGTGGGTGACCATGCGACCTTTATTAGCCGTATCCGCCAGGACAGCACCATCGACAACGGTCTGAACCTATGGTGTGTCAGCGACAACCTGCGCAAGGGCGCGGCACTGAACGCGGTCCAGATCGCCGAAACCCTTGGCGCGCGGATCTTGAAAAAAGGCTGCGCCGCCTGACCCGTTTGCAAACCAGAACGCAATTCTTCGGCCGTATCGGAATCAGTCGTGACCATTCTAAAAAACCGAATACAAAGCCCCAAAGGTCAAAGCCCGCTGGCATGGCTCATCGCGCGATGAATCCCCCTAAAAACCTTGTGCGGCCCGGTACCCTGACCCTCGGTGCTGAAACGGCTGTGCCCCCAAACCGCCTGCCTACCAAGCCTCAAACCCCTGACCAGGCCATCAATCCCAATGCGGGCACCTGCAATGACAAAACGCTTGAGATAGCGAACGCACCCTGCTTTAACGGACAATATTCCTGAACACGCGGCACCTTCATGCCCATCTGCTTACAATCACGGCGTACAACCGGTTTAACCGTGTAGCCCGTGCAACATCGTCAATGCCGGCTCAAAAACACCCGCCCCCAGCCATTGGAAACCATGGGAAACGGAACCCGGCATACGTCCCAGCGACAAAGATATGATGACACGGATTACGGAAATGTTACGCATGTTCCCGCCGACCCGGGTCGAGCGGTCAGGTGATGTCGTAATCCCCGTCAGCACTTTGTTTTTTCAGGCTGTTGAAATCATTGGATTATTTGGTGATGCCCAAATCAAAACCCCTGTTACCCGGGGGTGGTTTCCGGCCAGGCGCAGGACCGCGTTCGAATTCATTTGCTATTTGTCATTGTCTTCATTATTTTACAAGCGTCGAAGTGCTGCAAGCGCGGATTTCGATGATAGCGTCTTCAAGGCTCTGGGGCAATCCCGCCCCAGCCTTAGCGAAACGCTAACAAAGAAGGAGAGACAAGATGGGGATTAAGACGTGGTTTTCTTGGCCATTCGGTGGTGCACCGAGCACTTGGTATGGCTTTAACTGGCGTGAGATTTTCTAAGGAGATTGCAATGGTTGAAGGTTTTGGTGGCGGCTTTGCCCGCGTATTGACAGACAGCGTCTGGCAGTGGTTTGGCTTCGGCTGGAATTGGGGATAACATCCGCGACGGCGGCTAGACAAGCCTGACCAAACACCCGGGCGGTTGTGCTTTGAGCATGTCTGCCCGGGTACATCGGCAACAAACAAATGACATTTTCCGTGGTATCAGGCGTGGTATCTAGCGTACCAAACTACATTGCTGCGACATTGCTGCGTGACTGGAAATCGACAGACCCGCCGATATGGCCGTCCATGGCCGCAAATCATCGAAAAGCCGCTGTTTGATGATCTGATTTGTGCCCGTCCGTGCAACGCAGGGCAACGACTTCCGTTGCGCGTGTTCCCCGCGCCATCACTGTTCGGGCGACCTCGTGAGCCGCTTGTGGTGCCAACCCGCGCGCAACCACGCTGTCAACGATGCCCAGGGCGTGCGCCTCGCCAGCGGAAAAGACCTCTCCCATCACAGCCATACGCCGCACAGTCTGTGCGCCAAAGCGGCGCACCGCACGCTGCGTGCCCGACCATCCCGGGATAATGCCGAGCGCCGTTTCAGGCTGGCCAATCCTGATGTGCTCTTCCGCAATCCGGTAGTCGGCGCAAGCCGCCAGTTCCAACCCGCCACCCAGAGCATGGCCATCAAGCACAGCAATCACTGGTTGACGCAGCCGCGCCAACGCATCGAATGCGGCGTGGCCGTCGCGCACCCAGTGGCGACCGAACGCCTCGGGGCTTTCACCCGACCAGGCTTCAATGTCACCACCTGCACAGAACGCTTTACCCGCGCCCGAAAGAATGACCACCGCCGCCTCACTACGCTCGATCTCGCGACAGCGCGCAGCCAGCGTTTCGACCATCTCCGCATTCAATGCGTTGAGCTTTTCGGGGCGGTCTATTGTCAGACACGCGACGCGATCCCTGATGTCAAGCTTCATGGTCAGACCTCAAGCCCGATCAGCCCGGGCTGAAAGAGCGCTGCGTCCATTGGTTTCAGATCGTCAGCTACATGGAGCCTGGTGGCAGCCCTGGCCAGAATATCGCGCTGCAGATCGATGCCCGGCGCAATTTCGGTCACCGTCAGACCTGCTTCACGCAGCTCAATGACACAGCGTTCGGTGACATAGGTTGCCGACTGGCCCTGTGCCTGCGCCCGTTTGCCAGAGAAGGACACCTGATCGACGGCTTCGACGAATTTGGCCGTGTGTCCTTCCTTGTCGATGATCAGCCTGCCATCGTCGAGGTGCATCCTAGCCCCTGCATTGAACGTGCCAGAAAAAACGATTTTCCTGGCGCGCGTTGTGATGTCAACAAATCCCCCGGCCCCGGCCGTGCGATGCGGCGTGGCGGAAAGGCGGGAGACATTGACCGATCCATCCGCGTCGATTTCAAGGAACGACAACAGCGAACAGTCAAACCCGCCAGCCTGAAAATACGCAAATTGGTGCGGCGAGGTGACAAAGGCTTCGGCATTCGATGCGCAGCCAAATTTGAAATCCAACAGCGGAATACCGCCGACCGCCCCTTGCTCGATCATCCAGGTGACCGCGCCGTGCCTGCCCTCTTCCAGAAAGATACGCGGCACGTTCGCCGAAACGCCAAAGCCGATATTGACCGCCCAACCGGATTTCAGCTCTTGTGCGACACGGCGGGCGATGACTTTCGGTACCCCGAATTCGGGGATTGAGAAACTGTCAAGCGGTCGGATCAACTCACCAGAGATCGCCGGGTCATAGGGCGTCGCTGTGGTCTGCAGCATATCCGGTTCTTCGACGACAAAGTCGACCAGGACGCCCGGCACATGGACGTCATGCGGACGAATCGACCCTTTTTGCGCGATGCGGCGTACCTGGGCGATGACAATGCCGCCGCAGTTATGCGCAGACAGCGCCATTTCCATCGCGCCAAGATACGCGCCTTCCCCTTCAAAGCCGAGATTGCCGTTTTCATCTGCTGTTGTTGCCCGAATGATTACCACGTCTGGACGCAGCGAGCGGAAATACAGCCAGTCTTCCCCGTCAAAATGCTGGTGCTCCACGATCGGCTCAGCCCGCGCGGCGTCATTCATCGCGCAGCCTTCGAGATCGGGATCGACAAAGGTTTCCATTCCCACTTTGGTTAGCACCCCGGGTCGTTGACCCGCCCCCTCGCGCAACATGTCAAACACGATTCCCGATGGCACGTTGTAGGCTTTGACATCATTGGCAACGATCATTTGCCAGATTTTCGGCGGTTCGGCTTTGGTCGGTCCAGACGGATAGCTGCCACCAATAATGCGCGACAAACACCCCGGTTTAGCGATGTGATCGACGCCTTTTGTGCCGAAAAAATCGCCGGCGGCGATGGGATGAATTGTTGTCAAATTCCGTGGTGCACCCGTTTCGTCAAACCTGTTCCCAATTGCTGCGAGAACGGCATCCGGGCAGCATAGCCCACTTGACGAATTCACGGCAACCATCGCGTTGTCGGCGATGTGTGATACGGCCTCTTCTGCGGAAACTTTTTTGCGCACGGTTTTTCTCACTCTCGTGATTCCCTAGACTCTTGTGTACGTGCCGCGACGGCACTTGTGAATCAAGTACTGAACATTGCCCGGGAATCAGGTATTGTCAAAGAATCGCTTCCCCTAAAGTACCTGTCGGGTTACTTTTTCCCCAAGCACTGACGAGAGGTTCCCATGAACATCTATTTCCAGAAAAACCATCAACGGGCCCTTGGTACTTTTCCCCTGACCGATGCTACGCTGCTGGCGGCGATTGAATGTGCTGTCAAGGTTGGATACCGCGCCTTTGACACTGCACAGATGTACGGAAATGAAGCGACAACGGGTGAAGGACTCGCTGCATCGGGTATTGCCCGCGAAGACCTGTGCATCACCACCAAGGTCTCTATCGACTGTTTTTCGGACGACAAGTTCCTGCCATCGGTTGAACAAAGCCTGAAGGATTTGCGCACTGACTATGTCGATGTGCTGCTGTTGCACTGGCCCCCTGCAGATGGCGACATCGCGCCCTCGCTCAGGATGTTGCAACAAGCCTATGACAAAGGCTTTGCGCGCAACATCGGTGTTTCCAACTACACGGTGGCCATGCTGCGGGACGCGATCAAAATCGTGGACGCGCCTCTGGTGACAAATCAGGTCGAGTTCCATCCGTTGCTGAATCAGGACAAGCTGATGGCAGGTGCCAACGAAACCGGCGTGCCGCTATCGGCCTATTGCCCGGTCGCGCGCGGCGCGGTTTTCAAGCGCCCGCTGTTTGCCGAAATTGGGGCAATCTATGGCAAAACCGCTGGAAAAGTCGTGCTGCGCTGGATCCTGCAGAAAGGCGTCAGCGTAAACGTGATGTCTACGAACCCGGTGAATATCGAGGCTAATTACGATATCATGGACTTTACCCTCAGCCATATCGACATGGCCCGGATTGATGCCCTGACTGCCGAACAATACCGCATCGCGAGCAAGGACGTGGTGCCTTTTGCACCGGAGTTTGACTAAGCCAATGCGGGAGATCGACAGGCTGAACCTGAAGGCCGGGCAGATCGGTCTGAACCGGCCTACCCCGAAAACCGCCGCGGCAAGATCACGGGGTTACAAGCACCGTCGGGCGGGTGCAGTTTTTTCAAATGACGTGCGGAATCGCGCGCCATGCCCTTGAGGTTGAAGACATGACCGCCGATGAACGCCCCGCACTTTACCTATTCCTCCGAATCGCAGATCGGTGATGTCCTTTTGTGGGACCCACGCGCCGTTGCATCACGGGATACCCTGGACCCATGAAAGCCGCGCATGCTCAACAGCACATGCACATCCATGACAGATGCGGACGGCCCCGCCACGTGCTGTTTTGGTTTAGCGATGACCCTTGATCAGATCAGACGCCTTTTCCGCGATCATGATCGTGGGCGCGTTGGTGTTCGAGCCAATCAGACTGGGCATAATCGAGCTGTCGCAGATACGGATGTTGTCGAGCCCCCGTATCCGGCACTGCGTATCCACCACCGACATCTCGTCACTGCCCATCTTGCAAGTGCAGGTCGGGTGGTATGACGTCCGCCCATACTGGCGCACATAGTCTTCAAAATCCTTTTGCGTTTTCACGCTGTCGTCCGGGAACCGGATCGCTTTGATGTATTTCTGCAAAGACGGCTGGCGGAAGATTTCAGTGCTCTTTTTCACCCCCTCGACGGAGCATTTCAGATCGTCCGGCTCGGCAAGGAAATTGGGGTCGATCACCGGCAAAGCGCCTGGTGCCGCAGAACGAAGCCGCACCGTACCGCGGGATTTTGGCCGCACGGTGTAGGAATTGAGCGTAATCCCCGATGACCCCGGCGCCACGCCTGGCACGCCTGCCTCTGCTCCTGCGCCAGCGAGGAAGTGGAACTGCAAGTCGGGCACCTCGCCCGTGCCCAGTCCGGAATGCCAGAAGGCACCTCCCTCCACCACATTGGATGTCACAGGCCCGGATTTGAAAACCATGTATTCCAGACCTGTGATCGCTGCGTTGTACCACTTTTTGTACTTGTCCAGGCTGTGATGGCCCGTCAGCTCCGCCACGATATCGATGCCGAAATGGTCGTTCAGGTTTTCGCCCACACCGGGCAGGTTCGCGACCACGTCAATCCCGTGCTCCGCCAGATGCGCAGCGGGCCCAATTCCAGAGAGCATCAACAGCTTCGGCGTTCCAATTGCACCCGAGGTTACGATCACCTCGCTTTCTGCCCGCGCACGGCACTGTTCCTTGCCATTGAAATAATGCACACCCGTCGCCCGCGTACCCTCAAACGCGATGCGCTTGACGAAGCAGCCCACCTCAATTGTGAGATTTGGCCGGTCCCTGACGGGCCGCAGATAGCCCACAGCGGCAGAACAACGGCGATAGTCCTTTGTGGTCGTCTGATAGAATCCCACGCCTGCCTGCGTCCGACCGTTGAAATCGTGATTAAAGGGAATGCCCGCCTCCTGGCACGATTGCACAAATGCGCGCGTCACCGGTTGCGGGTCGGGAATGTTCGACACGCCTAACGGGCCGTCCGTCCCATGCATGTCGCCCGACAGGACCGTATTCCCTTCAGAGCGCAGGAAATACTGTTGAATGTTTTTGAAGGCCCAGCCGTCACAACCCTCCTCCGCCGCCCAGCGGTTATAGTCCGACGGGTGACCGCGGGTGAAGATCTCGGCATTGATAGATGAACCACCACCAATCACCCGCGCCTGAGCATAGGGAATCTTGCGATTGCCGACATGTTTCTGGGGCGCAGTGTGGAACCCCCATGTGTGCGGGCCCGTTGTCATTTTGGCAAAGCCAACAGGCATGTGGATGAGCGGATGGTTGTCCTTGCCCCCCGCCTCAAGTAGCAGAACACGCGTACTGCTGTCCTCGCTCAACCTGTTGGCCAACACGCAGCCAGCGGAACCGCCGCCAACGATCACATAGTCACACCCTGTCTCACGCATCCTGTTCGATCCAGTGATTCCGCTTGCCGAACTTTATATGGGTTGACTTCACTTGCGTGTATTCCTCAACCCCCATCGCGCCGACTTCCCTGCCCCAACCGGATTTCTTGAACCCGCCAATGGGCAGTTCTGGTCCACCTGCGAGCGTGGTGTTGACCCAGAAACGCCCTGCTTGCACATGGCGGGTCACCGTGAGCGCCTTGTCGATGTTTTTGGTCCAGACGCTCGCCGCCAGGCCGTATTCGGTGTCGTTAGCGATCATGATGGCCTCGTCCAGCGTCCCGAACGGCATGACGGCAAGTACAGGGCCAAAGATCTCTTCCCGTGCAATGGCCATGTCGGCTGTCACACCCTTGAAGATTGTCGGTGCGATGAACTGCCCGCGTCCCATGTCGATCACATCTCCTCCCAGAACAAGTTCCGCGCCTTCCTCCCGGCCTTTGGCGATGTAGCCCATGATGGTGGTGTGCTGTATATCTGTGGTGATCGCACCGATCTGGGTCGCCGCATCGAGCGGGTCGCCGACCACGATCCTTGACATCTTGTACGAGACCATCCGCGCGAACGTATCCGCCACGCTGGCCTCGACAATGAGGCGCGCGCCAGAGACGCAGCACTGTCCGCCGTTGAACCCGATCCCGAAGGCAACAGCATCAGCGGCATCATCCAGGTCGGCATCCGCAAAGACAATCTGCGGGTTCTTACCGCCCAGTTCCAGCCCAAGTTTCTTGAAGTTTGATGATCCTGCCGCAGCGACAATCAAACGGCCCGTGCGGGTTGAGCCGGTAAAGGACAGCATATCCACATCCATGTGCTCTGCCATGGCCTGCCCCACCGTCGGCCCGGTGCCCGTGACGACGTTGAACACACCTGCAGGCAGGCCCGCTGCCGTCAGGATCTCGGCGAGGATCACGGTGGAGGCGGAGGTAAACTCTGACGGCTTCGCAACAATGCAATTGCCCGAGGCCAGGATATAAGGAACCCGTTCGCACAGGATCAGGAACGGGAAGTTCCACGGTGTGATGACCCCCACGACACCAACCGGTTCGCGTGTGACCATGCCAAACATATCGTCGCCCAAATTGTTGAAGCTGTCGCCATGCAGGGACCGCGCAAGCCCCGCTGCATATTCGAACATGCCCACACAGCCATCAATCTCACCGCGAACCTGGCTGATTGGTTTGCCGGATTCCAGGACCTCCCAATAGGCGATTTCCTCAAGCCGCGCGCGAATGCCCGCAGCGGTCTTCAGAAGAACCGCGGCGCGCGCCGCGCCGGTCAATCCCGACCAGCGCCGATCAGCAAAGGCCGCGCGCGCCGCCGTGACTGCGTCGTCGAGATCATCGCCGGTGCATTTCGGCAAGCGCGTAACGGGCACATCGTGACCGGGAGAGTGGCGTTCGAATATCTCCCGCGCACCGGCGGGAATGGTCTTGCCGTCTACGTAAAAGCCGAACTCGCGCGGCGTTTCGGGAAGGGACAAGCGGGCTGTTGAGGACTGATCCATGGCGACCTCTCAGGATCTCGCATCGAGCGAGCTGCGCCAATCGTTCCAGCCACCTTCAACCGAAGATGGCACCGCGTGCCATTCGGGCATGGCAAGGCCGGTGGCGGGATCCTTCGCCGGGATGGGCAGCATCATGATGCGTTTGCATGCGCGTTTGTAGTCTTCATCCGACAGAAACGCCTCTTGGATGTCGTCCCAATCGCGCCCGTCGGGATAGCCGCCACACATGTGAATGTCTTCGGCCATCGAGATCATTTCGTGGCTGACACCCGCAGGCATAATGATCACGTCGCCTTGCTCGATCCGTACTTTTGCCCAACCGCTGTCACCCACTGAGAGTGAGAAGGCTATCCAGCCTTGCGCACAACCGAGGCATTCGTGCGTAGTGGAATGGAAATGCGCATATTCATAGATGCCGGGATAGTCCCAATTGTTCGACCAACCATTTTCGCGAAACCGGGTGGACTCCTCCATGGGTCAATGTGCTATCGTCGTGCTGTTTGAGCGCGGTGTCATAGCGATCTTGTGTTTTCAGGTCTTGCGGCTAGTTCTCTCCCATGCCGACAATTGACCCTTTGACAGAGTTCCCGCGCAAGATGCAAGTGATAAGGTCACACCAGTATCCGTACTGTCAAAGACTGCAAGATGTCCCCGGTCCGTATGAAACCTTGCACCTTGGCATAAAGCACCGGATGACCGACGCTTGCAATAACGATGTCCGCGCCACGTCCATCTGTCATCTGCATCACGATTTTACGCAGGTCTTCAGACACAGTGCCGACGTCCGTACCGCAATCTGGCACCATGGCACGGCAATCCGCGCTGATATCCGGGGCGATGACCGGTACCACTTCGATTGTGCGCAACAGCTGCACATGCAGATTGCCGATCAATCCTGCATCCATGACGACAACGCATTTCCCGAAGGTCACGCGGGCTTGGCGCGCCGCGCATACGACCAAAAGGCCAGCGGTGCCGTCAACAACAGCACCCCGGTCAGCATGGCGTCGGAGGTCGGAGGCCGGGATGATCAAGCGCATGGGAACAGTTGCAAATTCTGCAAAAACCGCCACTGATGTGCATGCCCATATGGCGCATTTCGGGACAATTGAGAATCTTGGAAATCTGGTTGCAGCGGTACCAACAGCACCGGCCACAGCCGATATTGGTATCCACCATGACCGACTGCCCCGGGCCAGGCCCGTCACTGGGCTGCCGATCCTTGCAACATGGCCGGTGGATTCATGGCCGGGGATCACCGGTTGGTGCTCACCGGAATAATTACCCTGAAATATATGGATATCTGCGCTACAGAGGCCGGTGCGGGCGATGCGGACCAACACCTTGTCCGTTCCCGCGTCAGGGCGCGCATCCTGGCGCAGCTCAAAGCCGCCGGGTTCGACAAACCGAATATGCCGCGCGCATCCTGCTCACTTGACGACGCCGCGCAGTTTGGAGCGATCAATGGTCAGGGCGATGGCAACGATCAGAATGATGCCAAAGACCATCTGCTGCTGCGTTGCGTCCACTTCAAGATAGACCATGGCAGCCCGGATCACCATCACGATCAGCGTGCCGATGGCTGTGTTCAACACGCCCCCAACACCTCCCGTCAATGGCGTGCCACCCACGAGAACCGCGACAATGGCCAGCAACAGGAATCCATTGGCGAGGTTGGCATCGCCACCCGAGAGCTTTACCGAGAACAGTAGCCCGGCTATGGCCGCAAATGCGCCCGAGATGGCAAAGGCCGTAATCTTGACCCGGTCGACATTGACACCAGAGGCGACAGCTGCGAGCTCCCCTGCCCCAACGGCCTTCAGACTGCGCCCGAAGGTGGTCCATGTTTGCAGAATCCACGCAAAGATGAGCAAGAGCACCGCAATCGCCAATTCATGCGGGACACCCGCTGTATTGCCGAACATCCAGCCAAAGCTGCCATCGCGCAGCACCGCATCCATGTAGAGCGCACGCTGACCCGAGAGCCATTTTGCGACAGACAGGGCGACAAACCCGATGGCGAGCGTCGAGACAAAGGACGGCACGTAGAGCCGGGTTGTCACGTAGCCTGAAACCGCACCAAAGATCAACCCGGCCAGAGCGGCCACCACGGCGACGCCCGCGCCAAGTGACGCCAGATAGACGGTGGCGATCACGGTGATCATGTTTGCCAATTGCTGCACACTCAGATCGATGCCGCCGATATAGATGGCAAAGGTCATGCCAAGGGCCATGATGAACAATGGCACAATGTCCGCAGCTAGCAGGATCAGGCCGGACGGGTTTAGAAAACTCGGGTTCGCAAACCCGACAGCAAGCGCGAGCACCACTAAAGTGATCCAGGGAAAATGCGGCTTGAGACGTTCTCTGAGACGTTCCATGTTCATTTTGTTCTCACCCTGTTATGGCCGACAAGGCCCGCCAGCACAACCAGCGTCATCCAGGCGAAATGCGGTTTTAGGCGGTCGAGGTGCATGTCTTTCCTCAGATCATGCGATGGACGAGATCGTAGAGCGACGGTTTCTCACCGGTCGATCCGTCGAATGTTTTCTGAACCGCACCGTCCTTGAGAACGACGATCGTATGGCTGAGGCCAATCGTCTCTTCGAGCGTGTCGGTCACCAAAAGGATGCCCACGCCGTCATCCGACATATCCCGGATCATCTCGTAGACGTCTTCTTTGGCACCGATATCGAGCCCCCGTGTCGGGTGATCAAGCAGGATGATGTCAGAGCCGCCCGAGCGCCACTTCGCCAGGACAACCTTCTGCTGGTTACCGCCAGAAAGCCCGCCGCAGTCCTTGTTTTCTGATGGTGTCTTGATGCCCAGCCGCTCAATCCAGTTCCGGGCAAGCTGGCGTTCTGCACCGACGCGCAATATGCCGTTTGACGCGTAGTTCTGAAGCTGGCTCAGCGTCATGTTTTCGTAGACGTTCATCCCGTTCACGATGCCCTCGATTTTTCGTTCGCGCGGGACATAACCGATCCCGCGCGCCACACCGGCCCGGGCAGAGAAAGTCGTGACTTGTTCCCCCTTGATCTCAACCAGTCCAGCAGTCGGCTTGTCAAGCCCATAGACCACGCGCAGCACCGCCTCGCGCCCCGAGCCTTCGGTTCCCACGAGACAAAGCACTTCGCCTGCGTGCAAATCGAAACTGATATCCCCGAAACAACCTGCATTGCTCACGCCGTCGAAGCGCACAAGTACCCTGGAGCTATCATACGGTTTCTGCTTTTGCTCGCGGTAGTATTCCTTATCGACGTCGCGCCCGACCATCTTGCGCTGGAGCGCATCCTTGTCCGCGTCGTCATGATCGACCAGGTCGACAATCATACCATCCTTCATGACGTAAATGCGGTCGCTCAGCTCAAGAACTTCCTCTATGCGGTGACTGACGAAAATGAATGACGCACGCTTGGTGAGGTCCCGTACGATCTGGAACAAAAGCTCCACCTCGTCTTTTGCAAGGACCGATGTGGGTTCATCAAGCAAGATCACCAGGTCCCCGTCGACGCGTTCCTCCAGTGTCAGAACCTTGGCCAATTCCACCAGTTGCCGCTGCGCA
>JACOMT010000037.1:15111-17782 GCA_014623385.1 Paracoccaceae bacterium | reverse complement strand
CGCTTTGCTGCCGACGGCACAACTGTCGGGGACGAGTCCCGGTTGAATACGGAAACGGATAACGACCAGCAGGCCCCATCGGTCACGGCACTGTCCAATGGCGGCTTGGTCGTCACATGGCAGTCCGAACACCAGGACGGGGACGGGTGGGGCGTCTATGGCAGAACCTTTGCTCCGGCGGGCATCGGCGGCGACGCGGAAGGCGATATCCTGACCGATATCGAGCACCTGATCGGCTCTGCCTATGATGACCACCTGACCGGGAATGACGAGGCGAACCAACTGACCGGGCTTGCCGGTGATGACACGCTGACCGGTGGCGAAGGTGCCGACACGCTGGACGGTGGCGCGGGTGCCGACACGGCGTCCTACGCGCGCTCCGACGCGGCGGTGACGGTAAACCTGGCCACGGGTACCGGCACGGGCGGTGACGCGGAAGGCGACACCCTGACCGGCATCGAGCACCTGACCGGCTCGGCCCATGGCGATACGCTGACCGGGGATGCCGGGGCGAACAGGCTGGACGGCGGGGCCGGTGCCGACACGCTGACCGGCGGCGGCGGTGCCGACACGCTGACCGGTGGGGCCGGTGCCGACACGCTACGGGGTGGTACGGGGGCGGATCTGTTTGTGTTTGCTGCCTTTGACGGCGATCGCATCACCGATTTCCAGGACGGTAGGGACCGCATCGACCTGCGCGGCACGGATGCCACATTTGCCAACCTCACCATCGCCGACAGTGCCGCCGATGTGACGGTGACATGGGACGGTGGCACCCTGACCCTCACCGGGGTGGATCATGCGCTGCTGACGGAGGATGATTTCCTGTTCGGCGGCACCTGACCGCCGGGTCGTTTGGCACGGGACCAGGGGTACGGGGGTACGCGAAACGCACCCCCGACGATCTGCCCGATGATTCAGGCGTGCATTTCAATGCCGAAGTGCCAACACGCAAGCGCGGTGGGTCAGGAACCGCGCGAAGCGTAGGCCGGGTTACGAAGGTGACATCCAGGCGGCTTTACCCGCCCGGGCGAGGCCCGGACGAGGAAGGCTTCATCGACAGGGTCCACACGGGGCACCCGGGAACCGGGCCGGGAGCTCCGGGTTTGATACCATGGTCAAAGGGGCAAACGTGCGGGCGGGTATTGGTCAAAGGGGCGAACGCGCGGGCGGATATTGGTCAACCGGGACGCCCTGCGCGGTCACCACCGTGACGGGATCATGCGAAGGGCCGCCTGTCATCCGCCCGTCATCGACCCCTGCGGGCGTGGAGAACTGGCCAAAACAAGAAGCCCGATCAGCGCTGGTGGCAATCGGGCAGAACCTGCCCCGCAAACACCGGCAATCGCGTAAACCCGGACCACCAAAACCGCTTTGCCCGCTGTAAGGCCAGCGAAAAGGCCAGCGGACCGGACAGAGTGGCCAAATCGAAACTTCCGCCGAACATCACGCGCTCACGCAGGGGTCTTTTCCGTATTGTGAAAAACTGATGACAACAGCTTTAATTTAGCTTTATATCATGTTTGAATAATTCGGTGGGTGATTCGTTTGTCATCCTCGGACAACAGGTTCATTCAAAACGGATCGTGTCGTGCGGGTACGCCCCAACCGTGCCGGTGGGATGCAGGCACACCATAAAACAGGGAGGAAAATATGAAGCTACCGCTCAAAATGGCTTGCGCAACCGCAGTGGTTGCCGTGCTAACCACCACATCTGCCCAAGCGGAGGTGTTGTTTTGGTCAACCCAGGCAAAACCTGTAGAAGAAGCGCAAGCCATGCGCGAACAGGTTCTGGGCGGGTTTGGCGATGCCGTCGATTATCAGCCCAATGATAGCGGCCCTTGGCTGACCCGTCTGAACGCGGAATTGCAGGCTGGATCGGGCAGCATCGGTGTTCTGGGTGCGCTGCACGGTGACTTTTCGGCGATGGATGCGGACAACCTGGTGGATCTCGACGATCTGGGCGTTGTTTCTGCCAGCGACACGTTCAATACCCTGGCGATGCTGGGCACGGGTAGCATGCAGTACATCCCGTGGATGCAGGCGAGCTATATCATGGCCGCCAACAAAGAGGCACTGCAATACCTGCCGGACGGTGCGGATATTGATGCGCTGACCTATGATGAGCTGATCTCATGGGCTGCTAATGTGCATGAGGCGACGGGCGAGCCGAAATTTGGTTTCCCAGCGGGGCCAAAAGGCCTGAAGCACCGCTTTTTCCAAGGCTACCTCTATCCGTCCTACACAAACGGTGTTGTACGCACCTTTGCCTCAGACGACGCGGTAATCGCCTGGGAAAAAATGCGTGAGCTTTGGGAGCATACGAACCCGGCCTCGACCAACTTTTCCTTCCTTCAGGAGCAGTTGTTGAACGGTGATGCCTGGATCGTGTTTGATCACACCTCGCGTCTGGCCCAGGCCTTTAATGAACGGCCTGATGACTTTGTGGCATTCCCCGCCCCGGCAGGCCCTGCCGGTCGTGGCTTTATGCCGGTTATCGCTGGTGTCGCGATCCCGAAAACCGCGCCAGACATGGACGCCGCGAAAGCGCTTGTTGCCTATATGATGAGGCCGCAAACGCAGATTGCGACGCTGAAAGCGACGAACTTCTTCCCTGTTGTGGCGGTTGATCTTCCAGGCGACCTGCCGCCCGCTGTTCAGGCCGCTGGTG
>JACOMT010000037.1:10354-15096 GCA_014623385.1 Paracoccaceae bacterium | reverse complement strand
TGAGCGGTTCGGCGGATGCCAACCCTGGTCTGCTTCCCGCCGGTCTGGGCGACAAGGGCGGTGATTTCAATCGCGTGTTTGTCGATAGCTTTGAACGGATCGTGCTGGCCCGTCAGGACATCCGCCGCGTTTTGGATGAACAGAAACGCAAGCTGGAAGCAATCATGAAGGAAACTGGCGCGCCATGCTGGGCACCGGATGCGCCGTCCGATGGGGCGTGTCCGGTAGAATAAGTTCAAATTGTGTCCGGGCCCATTGTGGCCCGTACCATCCCCGACCCCTGATAAACGGTGCCCCATTTTCCAGGAAAGAGCGGATCAATGAACGCGCGACTACTGCCGTATTTTCTGATTTTGCCGGTCACGCTGTTTCTGTGTGTGTTCTTTCTCTATCCCTTTGTGCTGGTTTCCCAGCAGGCTTTTGGCTCGGATACCGGTTTTTCGCTGGAAAATTTCCAAGAGGTTGTGAGTTATTGGAAATTCCCGATTTCAATACGGAACACGCTGTTGTTAGTGGCCGCAGTGGTTCCGGTGCAGCTGGCACTGGCGTTGTTGATGGCGACCATGGTCAACCGGATGGAAAAGGGGCGGGATATAATCCTTTATATCTGGACGATTCCCTTAGGCATTTCCGACCTCGCCGCCGGGATCATCTGGCTGGCCATCTTTGAACAATCGGGCTTTCTCAATTCGATGATGAGCGGTCTGGGCCTGATTGATCGACCCGTGAACTTCCTGAGCTATCAGCATCCGGGCATCGTGTTCCTGGCGATTGCATTGGCCGAGATCTGGCGCGCCACGGCAATTATGCTGGTTATCCTGGTCGCCGGTATCGGGTTGATCCCAAAGGAATATTACGAGGCGGCAGAGGTCTTTGGCGCATCCCCCTGGAAACGCTTTTGGCGGATCATTCTGCCGTTGCTGCGCCCCTCGCTACAAACAGCACTTGTGCTGCGGGTCATCCTGGCGTTCGAGGTTTTTGCGGTTGTCGTGGCCCTCGGCGGCACGCTTTTCCCGGTGCTTATGAGTGAGACATACGCCTATCAGTTTGACCTGTTCAACAGTGGCGCGGCGGCGGCGATGGCGCTGATAATCCTGGTCATTTCTATTGGCTTTACCCTGATCATCTTGCGTATCCTGCGTGTTCCGAAAGGAGCTTCGATATGAGCGACGCAACTGCTGTGCCCACGGGCCCGGATACGATCAAAACCGGGTCCACCGTCTATTTTGCCGCCGTTGTGCTGCTCTGTGCCTGGGTGTTGGTGCCGCTCTACTTTCTGCTGATCAATAGCCTGTCTTCCCCGAATGCCGTGAACGCGTTTCCCAAGCCATTTATTCCCGAATTTGACCTGGGCAGCCTGGCCTTCTTTGCCAGGTTCGCGGGCATGCTGACCGCGCTGAAAAATTCGATCCTGACGGCGGGGATAACGATGGTGTTGTCTATCGTTATCGGTGCCCCGGCGGGATATGCTCTGTCTCGATTTGATTTCCGGGGAAAAGAGATGTTCAGGCTGCTGGTGCTCTTGACGCGGGCATTTCCCCTGCCGCTGCTCGCCTTGCCGCTGGCGGTGATGTTCATCCGGACAGGGCTCGACGATACCGTGTTTGGCCTGGCTCTTGTGCACACAACACTTGCAATCCCCTTTGCGGTTCTCATCACCTTCTCACTCTTTTCCGGTATTCCCATAGAGTTGGAAGAGGCCGCCTGGACACTGGGCTGCACCCGGCTAACAGCATTCAACAAGGTGGTTTTGCCGCTGGTCCTGCCCGGCATTACGGCCTCGGCGATTTTTGCCTTTGTGATTTCGTGGAACGAGGTTTTTGCCGCGGCGGTACTGACCATAGAAAACCGCACACTCACCGCGTTCCTGCTGCAAAATCTCGACACCTCTCCGCTGCACCTGAAATTCGCGGGCGGTTTTATCCTCGTTGTACCGGCACTGATCTTCATCTTTGCGGTGCGTAAATATCTCTTTGCCATGTGGGGGATTGCAAACCGCTAGATGGGATTCATGACGAAAAAGAACCAGAGAAATGGCTGAAATTTTTATCAAAAACGTTGCCAAGACCTTCGGTACATATCAGGCTCTGCATGATATAAACCTGACGATTGAGGATCAGGAATTCATGGTGCTGCTAGGTGCGTCCGGCTGCGGGAAGTCCACGCTGCTGCGCATTGTCGCGGGGCTGGAAACCCAGACGACCGGAGGGGTCTGGATTGGCGGGCGGCGTATCGACAACTTACCGCCCAGGGATCGTGGCATCGCGATGGTATTTCAGAACTACGCGGTGTTCCCTCATCTGACAGTCTTTGAAAACGTTGGTTTTGGTCTGCGGATGCAGAAACTGCCAAATGATGAGGTAACCAAAAGGGTCACGCGCATAGCGAGGCTTATGCATATTGATCAACTTTTGGGGCGCTATTCTGGCGAATTATCGGGTGGTCAACGCCAGCGGGTCGCCGTATCCCGTGCCTTGGCGATGGAACCAGATGTGATTTTGATGGATGAACCGCTGTCGAACCTTGACGCGCTGTTGCGGCTGGAAATGCGGGCGGAGCTGAAAGGTGTGCTCGCCGAAAGCAACACAACCGCCATTTATGTAACGCATGATCAGGTGGAGGCGATGAGTCTTGCGGATCGGATCAGTGTAATGCACCAGGGTAAGATTGTGCAGGTCGCAACGCCGATCAGGCTCTACCGCAACCCGGCGACAGAGTTTGTTGCAGGCTTTATTGGCAATCCGCCGATGAATTTTTTGTCGGCACAATCGGCGGGCATCGGCAAATGGTTGGTCGCGGGTGAAATGCTTGATGGCCCGAGCACCAGCCATGCAGAACTGAAATTCGCGATCCGGCCAGAGGATGTACAGTTGGCAGATGCGGGGCTGAAAGCCACCGCAAAGATTGTGGAACCACTGGGCGCGCATTTGCTGGTGACTTGCGAGGTTGACGGCGTGATGTTCCGCGCGGTTTTGGACAGTGATCTCACCATTCGTCCGGGTGATCAGCTGATACTGGCACCCCAAGCTGATCGGGTGCGGTGGTTTGATCCGAAATCAACCCTGGCCGTGCACTAAATGGGTGATGTATAATGATCTCGTTGTATGATCAGGCCGTAGATATCCTTAAAAAAAATGATCTCGGCACCTATACGGTGCCCACGCATGGGCTTTATCCTTACCAATGGAACTGGGACAGTGCGTTGTCGGCACTTGGCCAGTACCACATCAATGAAGGCCGTGCCTGGACCGAGATTGAAACGCTTTTTGACCATCAATGGGTGGATGGGATGGTGCCCCATATCATCTTTCACAAGGAAGATGATGGGTATTTTCCAGGACCATATGTGTGGGGCACTAATCGGCCTGTGCCCACATCTGGCATAACCCAGCCGCCGATTGCGGGATTTGCCATTAGGTGCCTGTTTGAACGTGCGCGAAACGGGGACATGGCCCGCGACCGGGCGCGGGCACTAGTGCCTAAAATCGCCCGCTGGCACGATTGGTTTTATCATACGCGCGACCCTATGGGTACGGGTCTGGTCGCGATCATTCACCCTTGGGAATCGGGTCGCGACAATTCCATTGATTGGGACGATGCCTGTTCGCGCGTGCCAACCGATGGAGTCGGGCACTTCACTCGCCATGACATTCAGCACGCGGACCCGGATCACCGGCCAACCCATGAACAATATCAGCGCTATATATGGCTGGTAAAACATTTTCGCGGTCTTGGCTGGGAAAGCGCAAAACTACATGATGCCTCGCCCTTTCGGATTGTTGATCCCGGGTTCAACGCGATTTTACTGCGCTCCTGTGCGGATCTGGCGGTACTCGCGGAACAGTTCAGGATGCCAGAGATCGCGGCACGGCAAGCCGATCTTGCCCGGGCCGGGCTGGCGGCAATGGAGAGTTTGTGGAGCGACCCGCACCAGCAATATCTGTGTTTTGACCGTGCCACCGGACATCTGGTTGACAGCCCGTCAGTTGGTGGCCTGTTGCCGGTGTTTGCCCGTATCCCGGCAGAGCGGGTCACCGCGATTGCGCGGCATATTGACGATCTGGGACGTCGGGTGACCTATCTGATCCCCAGCCACGACCCCGG
This sequence comes from Paracoccaceae bacterium, assembly GCA_014623385.1. Classification (GTDB taxonomy): domain Bacteria; phylum Pseudomonadota; class Alphaproteobacteria; order Rhodobacterales; family Rhodobacteraceae; genus JACOMT01. The sequence goes on along the minus strand of JACOMT010000037.1, from coordinate 10,992 downwards.
TGACCCCGAATACAATGGGGTGCGGTATTGGCGGGGGGCGTCGTGGTTGATCGTGAACTACTTGATTGTCGATGGGTTGAAGCGGGATGGGCACACCGTGACAGCTGACCGGATCATCCGGGACAGTATAAAATTGATAGATATCAGCGGCTTCTCGGAATATTATGATCCCATGACCGGGGTACCCTGTGGCGGGCGACAATTCACGTGGACCGCAGCCATGGCGCTGGAGTTTCTGGAGCAAACCAAGGGCCAGGGATGAAACGTTCTCGGATTAACCATATCATGGCAGAGGCAGATGATATGATCCGCCGGTTTGGCTTTGCCTTGCCGCCCTTTGCCTATTGGACACCGATCCAGTTTCAGACCTGGGCAAAGGATGCCGCCCATATCATTGATGCGCGCTGTGGCTGGGATATCACCGATTACGGGGCCGGTCGGTTCGATGACATGGGCCTGTTCCTGTTCACCTTGCGCAACGGGCGCTTGGCCGATCTGCAGCGGGGTGGTGGCATGTGTTATGCTGAAAAGCTTCTGATTTCGCGACAGGATCAGTTGAGTCCGGTGCACACCCATGCGATCAAGGCCGAAGATATCATCAATCGCGGCGGGGCGACCCTGGTCGTTGAGCTCTTTGG
>JACOMT010000037.1:0-10307 GCA_014623385.1 Paracoccaceae bacterium | reverse complement strand
GCGAGGTTAGCACCGTCAATGACGATGAAGCCGACAATATCTTTCGCGACCCTATCGGGCGGTTTGCCGAAATTGATGAAAACGTTCCGCCCATGCACCTTTTGGTTAGTGACTATGCCACCTGGCTGACCCGCTGACGCGCGGGTACCTTGGGTATGTGGCTTAAGGACATATCGATCTTGCAGGCTTGCAGGGGATCACCCTGCGTGCGATGCCTTTGAACCGGGCAGGGCTTGCGTCGGGCGCGGTTTGCACCAGGCCCTGAGACCAGAACATGGGCATCATGGCACATCAGGATGCAGCTGGGTGGGTTGGCAATGTTTTTCATGCGCGTGTCCAGATTGGCTTCGGCCCTGATTAAGTATACCCTATCCGGTATTCGGCCCCGAAATTGTCCACAGTGCAGAATTCGGTATTTATTGATGCCGAGCCGGACATGAAATGGCTGTTCGATCCCGCGTGCGCGCCATTCTTGTTCCAATTCTGCCAGATGCCGCTGCATATCGATGGCCATTCGAACACAAACCCGGGCATCTTCGGCTGTGCCCAAGGTCACTAGGTTACCAAAAAACGCCATTATGGCATCGCCAATGAGCTTACCGAGGATCGCCCCATTTTTCTGCGATATGGGACATTTCAGTGAAACACTGGTTCAGCAGTGCGGTCAACTCTTCAGGCTGCAACCGTTCACAGGTCAGTGTGGAATCCTTGATGGTGCAAAAGATATTTTACAGTTTGAATGAAATTGGTGCCAGGAACTCGTTTTTGGCAAATATTTCCACATTCATGTCCCGAACCCCGCAATTTGCTGGCCAGTCGAAACTATACCACGCAGCACAAAAACCCGCCGACCCTGGCAAAGGTGACGTGGATCAGCAACCACTGAACGCTCCAGATGTTTCGGGCAATTGGTTGGTGCATCAATCCAGTTTAGATTCCCATGACATCACGGGCCTTGCAATCGGTTTTGGTGCTCTGGTGTGGGTGTGGCTGTTGTGACAATCAACACAAGTATGATCCATGTATGATCCATGCGGATGAGGATGGCAAGCGTGACCCCACTGTCCCCAAACCCCTATAGACGAACACCGCCTAATCGGGATGTTCTTCTGTGCCTGCGAAAATTCTCTGGTGCGCCTTGCTCAAACCTGTCCAGGGAAGAGCGCGCGCACATGTCTGTTCCGTTCCAGAGTGCTGAATTCCCCCCGGTTCAATGGGGATGGTGGCCAGGATCGGAACGGTACCGGCCACGTCCGCACAGTTATGGACGATATGGGTAGTGCCAGCGGTCTCGGTGATACGGGTAGCAACAGTGTCGTCATAATAGGTGCGCACGATATTGATAATCCCATCCAGGTTGATGACCGGTCGGTGCCGTGTGGTGCAGGTCCAACCAGATCGACAAGGACAAGCCCAACAGCCACTGCAAGCTGCGGTCGCTGCATCCTCAATCAGTGCTTCAAGATTTTCACGCGAGTTGGCCGGGCAGGATGGGCCGCGTCATGTAAGATTGGCAAACCCCAAAGGATCTGAAATCATGACAATCCCGCTGTTCCCTTGCTGGATATCCCAATGATCCCGATTGTGCGGCATACTGCCGGGTTTGCGATTGGCCGATATCTTTTGCGTCGGTCGCAGCTATGCCGCCCATGCCGTCGAAGTGGACGGGGCGGTTGACCGGTAACAGCCATCCTATTTTACCCAATCCCCCCGTCGCGGCGGTTTCGATGGGGGCCACGTCGCCCTATCCGCCGGGTACGGGGAACGATCATTTCAAAGCGGAATTTGCGGTGGCCACTGGTATGCCTGTGGTTCGGGTGTCGGTGGTTCAGGCGATGGGGGTGGTGTTTGGATATGATGCGCCGGGATTTGCAAATGAACGCCCCCGGCATTTGGGCAAGGATGTAAGGATGTCGAGAACAGCACCATCTTTGCACCAGTCACGCCGGTTGCTGAGTTTGGTGCAGTGGCCGACCAACGCATTTGGCTGAGCCAGCGTGGCGACATCAAGCAGGTTTCGATCCTGTCCGAACATGGTGAGGGAAGTCGATGAAATCATCAGACACCTGTCAGGATTCTATCACTTGCGCGGCGGTGACCTGAGCCTGACCGGGACGCCATCGGGTGTGAGGCCGGGACGCCCTGGCGATCAGATTGAGGGGGGTATCGATGGGCTGGCACCGGTCGCCTTGACAATCGGTGCGCCCGAATAACGCCGCGCCCGGGCGCGTTACCGGGACCAGCCTAGTTCGGCATTGATTTCAGCACCCAAATCGGTCGGTGCCGGGTCCGAAGGGGGGCGAATGTTGCGCCATCTGGCCTCGCCTGTCGCAGCGGCCATCATGGATTTCAACGCCGGAATGAACCCGGCTGTCTGTACCTTGTTCCGGTGCCGGATCATACCATCGGCCAATGCCGCATAGGCTGCGGTATCGCCCAGGACCAATGCGTCATAGGCCGCGCGCACAACCGAGGCCTGGGTGTTCAGCGTCGCCGAAATGCATCCCGCTGCACCATAAGCCAGCCCCGTCTGCAACATGTTTTCCGACGCGGGAAAGACCGAAACCTCGGGGGCGGCATCGATCACCGCCATGGTATTTTCCCAATTGCCCGAGCTGTCCTTGTAGGCGACCACAACCTGTGGAAATGCGCGGTTCAATCGGGCGACGACATCCGGTGACACGGCCACACCGCTCATCTGCGGGATATGATACAGGCAGATGCGCAGCTGATCAGCTCCCACCGCATCTATCAAACGGCTGTAATAGGTCACCAGCCCATCATCGCTGAACGGATAATAAAACGGGGGCAGCACCATAACCGCCGCACACCCCAAATCCACCGCATGCCGACACAGCTCAACCGTATCAGGTAACGCACAGAGCCCTGTGCCGGGCATCATCCGGGCCGGTGCAATCCCGGAGGCGGCCAATGCTTCCATCGCGTCCATCCGTTCGCGCATACCGACGCTGACCGCCTCGCCCGTGGTGCCAAACGGGGCAATGTAATGCAGGCCCTGTTCCAACGACCATGCGGCGTGATCGATGAACAGCGAGGTTGCTAATGCAAAATCGTCGTCAAAGGGGGTCAGGAGCGGGGAAATCACCCCGTTGAATTGCTGGTCTGTCATTTGGTATCTCCGCAAGGCAATTGACAATTTAGATGTTGTTACCCTAGGCATCGGTGCGCAGCCAGCCAGTGTCAAACGAAACATCGTCAAGATCTGCAAATCGCGCGACGCGGATCAGTTCGGATTCCAACCGCGCAATCCGCGTCTTCGGCCATTTGACCCCGGCCTCGGGCCAAACGGCCCGCACCGCCAGAACCCGCGCATCACGGCGAGCCTTCATATCGACCCGCCCGACCAGTCGGTCGCCCTCCAACAAGGAGAAAACATAGTATCCGTACTGCCGCTTCGCCCTGGGCACAAAGATTTCGATCCCCCCAAAGCCGTTCGGCACGGTTCCGGTCGCGCAGGGCGGGATCAAACGGGCTGAGCACCCGCATACGTCCCGTGGGCGCGGGCGGGGTTGTGGTCAGGATGTCGGGCCGCGCATAGACTTTTCGCCAGGTGCCGCCGGTACATTCAACCTCTATCGGAATGATCTCTCCCCGCTGGTTGGCCCCGGCGCACCAATCCTTGGCCTCTTGTGGGGATACAGTGGCCCAAAACGCCGCGATCTCACCCGATGTGGCAAAGCCCAACCGGTCCAGCGCCGCGTTGCAATGCCAATCGATACAGTTCGCCTCGGATGGACGGACAGAGGGATGGCACAACCCCTGATCAATCACTCGTTCAGTCAGGTCATAGCGTTTGCGAAACCCGTTGCGCCCTATCACTGCAAGGGCTCCGCTGCGCCACAAAAATTCCAGCGCGGTTTTGGACGGGTGCCAATCCCACCAGCCCCCTGAGCTCTTTTTGTCTTCCGCGGCCAGATCAGAGGACATCACTGGCCCGTGATCCCGGATATGGTCCAGCACAGTCTGGAGCCGTGCCTCGAATCCATCTCGCCGCCAATTGCGCCACTTTTTCCGCAATTCATCGGCGTCACGCAGAAATCGCAGATGCCATTGCGGGTAAAACGCCATCGGGATCACAGCCGCATCATGCGTCCAATGTTCAAACAGCGCCCTGTCCCGCTCATAGAGGTACCGAAGGTCTTTTGGACGATATCTTGAACGCCGGGCATACAGGATCATGTCGTGCGCGCGGGCTACCGTGTTCACACTGTCCAATTGGACAAAGCCCAGTCGGTGGATCATTGCGGCCAGCGCATCGTCCTTGGCCGGCCCGACCGGAGGTTCCACCAGTGCATGACGATCCAAAAAAATCAACCGCGCCTGGCGATTGTCCAACCTTGGCACTGTCATCAGATGCGGTGTTTCAGCGTATCATCATAGGTGGCGGGCGGATTCAGTGTTATGTACGTTTCAACATCTTCTTCGGGGTCTTCCAGGTGCTTGGCGATAATGGTCGCTGCGTGGGGGCCAATTTCCGACCGTCAGGCATCTATTGGGGCCAAGACGACGCCGCAGCCCGGTCAGGAATTTGATCCCGCTCAACCCGCGCCACCCCGGACTGGCCCAGGATGGCAATACCCGCATCCAAGAGGTGCAACAAGCCGCCCGCGCCGATCATGTCGCTAGAGTGATACGAGAAAATCTACGTTGGGTGCCCGGGCCAGCATTTTCCTGGTCGTCTCGCGCCTTTTGACCAGCGCCAATCCGCGCACATAAAAGGTGTGATCTTCGATTTCGACTCCTTTCCCGGACAGATATTTCGTGAACCTTTTGAACCGCTTTCGGGCCCGGTGATCCAGCGGTACCCTTGTACCCTTGAACCCGGTCCGGCTGTATCCCGCGTTCAAAATGGCGCGCGCCATTTCGTATCTTTTGCGGTGCTACGAAATGCCGACCATCGCATCCATTGGCTTGTCATCCGGTGTCCATAATTTCGACCACCGGTATGCCCGGTGCCGACAATATGGACTTATGGCCTTGGTCGTGATCGAATGTTCCAGACCCGCGATGATCACCCCCGGACGGAGGCCAAGAACGTTTTTCCTCGCTCAATCCGAAAGCCGCGTTTGGAGATCAGCCTGCCCCCGCCAGGGGTCGATGACAGGCGGATGAACGGGCGGCCGTTCGCATGATCCCATCACGATGGCGACCGTGCAGGGGGCCTTGCTGGCACAGGCTTTGTCGGCCAATACCCGCCTGCGCGTTCGCCCCTTTGACCATGGTATCAAACCCGGGGCTCCCGGCCAGGTTCGTAGATGTGGTGTTTCACAGATGCCCTTTGTGGACCTTGTCGATGAAACGTTCCTCGTCCGGGCCCCGTCCGGGCGGACAAAGCCGTTGGATCTCATCTTCTCGCCCGACATACGCTTCGCACCGTTCCTGCCCCACCACGCCGCGCTGCATATCCGGATCGTCGGGCGGATCGTCGAGGCCTCCGCTTCGACCGGGTTTTGTGGTGCGTCAATGTGGCTGCTGGGGTGGGTGATCCTCGATCTGACGGCAAACCTTGGTCAGAAGATCATCGTGGGTTGCGAAAACGGTAATGGTTCAGCTCATCGGGCACAGGTGCATCAAAGGTTGAGGCCACAAAACAGCATGAAATCCAACCGCAGTTGAGGGCTTGCTCCAGCTTCGGGGTGCCACTGCCCGATCAGCAAACAGTTGAAGAGGACCGAGGATTAACCCTGAGGTCCGGTCCTGGCGCACCCCAACCCGCGCTTGCGCGTCGGCGAAAAAGACCGCCAGCCCATTAGGGTGTCAATCCCGGTCAGAACGTCATCTTTGCCGATCCGAACCGCGTCGACACGAGCCGCGCAAAAACAGCTGCGTCAAACCACCCCTTAGTGCCTCCCGGAAGCATACCAGGTTAATGGTTTGTCCGCAATCCTCCGCTTATTCCAGGGGTCTTTTTGATGTGATGAAGGGGACAACCGTGCTGTTCATGAAGGCTGTCCATGTATTCATTGCCCCTTTGTTTACAGGATAGGTGCGGACTTCGAATAGTGCCATTTCGATCTCCGGCCTGGACGGATTAGCCCGGTTGATCTCGAAAGGATTGCGCCAGTTGCAAGGCGATAAATCGCGAGAAATAACGCGCCTGGCTAAGGTTGCCGCCGGTAAACCAAAGTCCTGGTTGCGCAGTTTCGACCCACATGTTGCGCAACTCTCCGATCCATGGCCCAGGGTCTCCTTTGGTGCCAGAACCATATCCCCAACATGGCCCCACCTGTTTTGCGGTGCCCGGATCGATCAGCTCTGCAACCCAGTCTGTCATGTTCCCGTAGCCAGTGGCATAGACCACAGCGTCGGCGGGAAGGCGGCTGCCGTCGTCAAGATGCACCGCCTTCTGGCTCAGGTGACTGATTCCCTGCCCCGAACGTACGGCAATCCTGCCATCCATTACCATCTCAGCCGCACCGACATCAATGTAGTAGCCTGAAGCCCTGCGCCGATATTTCATACCAAGTCCAGTGCCGTCCTCGGCGAAGTCCAAAGTGAACCCGGCATCTGTCAGTCTTTGGTAATAGGCGCTCTGTTCCGCCCGGATACCGTCCCAGATGACGCGATGTTTCTTCTCAAGAAGGCGCAAGGGAACCGAAGCCTGGAGGATATCCGCCTTATCCGTGGTGATCCCCTTCGCCACGGCCTCGGCGGAATAGAGTGGGCCAAGCACTTTCTCGCAGTAGTCACTTTGTCGGACAACCAGAGAAGACGAGCGCTGCACGAGCGTCGGTCGCGCGCCGATCTGGACCAGATCAGAAGCGATATCATGGGCAGAATTATTTGCGCCTACGATGACGACGTCTTGACCTGCAAACTGGTCACCAACTTTGAAGGCGCTGGAATGCATCTGCGGGCCCGCAAAAACGTCTCGCCCAGGAAAGTCCGGCATATTGGGAAAGCCAGACAAGCCCAATGCCATGACGATATGTGTGGGGTGCAGTGTGACGGGTTCACCGTACTGGTTTAACTGTGCAGCCCAGGTTCTGCTTTCTTCGTCGTATTGCGCTGAGGTCAGCTCCGTGCTCGTCCAGATATCGAGATCGAGCTTGCTTGCGTAGCTCTCCAGCCAGTCACCCATTTGGTCTTTGGGCGTGAATACCGGCCAGCCGTCTGGAAAGGGTTTAAACGGCAGATGATTGTACCAGACAGGGTCATGCAGAACGAGGCTGTCATAGCGGGATCGCCATTGGTCGCCGACGCGGGGATGCTTGTCTATGATCAGGTAAGGCACACCGAGATCGCTGAATTGCGCCCCCAGAGCCAGACCAGCCTGACCGCCACCCACCACCAGGACGAAAGGGGCGTCAGGATTGCTGGGCACAGACGGTGTGACGGCCAAATCGTCAAGTTGAGTGAACAGCGTCCGGCAGAGTGCGCCGGATGTGCGCAGGTACCCACGGCCTGCTCCCGTTGTTGTCGCAAATCGGAAGAAGCCTTCTGAAGCGTCCGATACTCCTTCGAAGATCACATCCCGAAATCCTGATTTGGGGCCTGTTCTTGCACCGAAATCTGCGATGGCATCTGGTCCTTCTATGGTTTGAAGGGTCCAGCCAAACGGCAGATAATCGCGCCAAAAACTGTTTGGTAAAAAAAGGTTTGCAATGTCACCGGACCTGCCCTTGGTGACGGCCTTGGTAAAGCGAGACAGCCAGGATTGTGCGGACATGACCGTTCAGACAACCTCTTCGGAAAATGCTGCAAGTGCCTCTGTGGTGGGCGGCACAACCAGCCCTGGTGCCGCAGGCAAGGAAACCAAACCATTTTCGATTGCAAGAACGTCACCGCTGAGTTGTGTTCTCAGGGCGTTTTCGTTCACATCGATCTCGCAGGAAGACGCGTCGCCAATGGCAGCACTGATCGACAAAGCCGCCATTTGGCCGATGGACGACCCCATGAAGTGCGGCCAGGTCGACACGTCATCTGGTATCGCTTTCGCCAGATCAAGCGCGCCGGACATACCACCCCATTTGGCCACGTCTGGCTGCAGGAACCGCAAGCCCAGGCTTGCCATCTTCAGGAAGTTGTCGATGCCATAGATGTTCTCTCCGCCTGCGAGTGGGATGTCCGTCGAATTGACAAGTGCTTCCCATTCCGCGTCTGGCGCATCTGCGCGCAAGGGCTCTTCTGCAAAGTACGGAGCGAACGTCTCTATCGCGTGCAAAGATGATTTTGCGTCATTGAGGGTCCAGCTTTGATTGCTGTCAACCATGATCCGCGCGCCTTGTGGGCAAAGTGCGGCGGCTTGCTCGACAATCTGCGTGTTGCCATGGTCCTTGAAGCCAATCTTCAGTTTGAAATGGCTTTGGCCCAGCCCTGCATGATGTGGAATGAGCCGCTCCAGATCCCCGGCATTGATCGAGGTGGCGTATGATCGCGCCGCAGGCGTTTTCAGACCCATGAAGTCAGCAAAAGACTGACCGGCGCTGCGCAACGCCAAGTCCCAAAGGGCGGTATCGAGACCTGCCAGAATATGCTCGAAGACCTCGCTTTGACCGACATGTAGGAAAAAGATCGACAGTTTCGCGCGAAGCGCCTCTTGCACTTCTCTTGGGTCGCAAAAGGATAGCCCATAGAGATGCCCGGCGATCACATCTTCAATGATATGGGCTTTGTGCAGGTTGGCGCGTGGCGGGAAATTTGCCCAGACCTCGCCCCAACCGAAACACCCGGCAGTGTCTTCGATACGTACGAGCAGGGCGGGGCGCGTTGGCATAGTGCCAAGCGCCATTTTTGGCGACACGCCGCCCTTGGCGCGGATCGGGATAGCGTCGATACTTCCGATCATTATGGACCGCGTGAACTGCACCTTACCAAGCAACGTAGGCGGAGTGTTCGGATGTATAGAAGTTCACCGCGGTCGGGCCGACCGAGTACGCGCCAACACCTGAATGCTTGATCCCTCCAAACGGCATGTTGTTGTCGGGAATGGTGCCATGGTTCACATGGATCATTCCGTTTTGGCTTTCAGTCAGAAAGCGTTGGATCAGATCGTTACGATTGGAGAAGAGCGCTGAGGTCAGCCCGAACTCCGTGCCGTTGAGCATCTCCATCGCCTGATCGAAGGTCTCGTATTCGAGGACGGACAGCACCGGGCCAAATATCTCGTGTTGACCGGCGATTGAGCCGTGCTCAACCTCATCGAGGATTGTGGGCGAATAGAAAAAACCGTCCTCTGCTGCGCCGGGCGCAGACCCGCCTGTAAGCGGTTTGGCTCCCTCCGCGATGGCCTTGGCGGTGACATCACAGACGTCCTGCCAATGCGGCCGGTTGCAGAGTGGGCCAATGTCGCTCGTTTCTTCGGTCCCCGGTCCCACCTTCATCGCAGCCGTCCTGGCCACAAGGATGTCTTTGGCGTCCTTGGCGAGGTCTTTGTGGACTATCACCCGACTGATCGCTGTGCATCGCTGGCCCGATGTCATGAACGCGGCACCCAGAATCTGGGAAATCGCGCCTTCCAGGTCATCGCTGTCATTGAGGATCGCGCCATTCTTGCCCCCCAATTCCAGTTGCGCAGGGATCAGGTTCTGCGCGGCGGCCGCATAGACGAGTTTGCCGGTTGGGACCGAGCCAGTGAAGCTGACACCGTGAATATCACTTGTCGCGATTGCTTTGCTCGCGACCCGGCCTGAGACCATGGCGACCTGAATCAGGTTCTCGCAGAAGAATTCCGCTGCGATCTCCGCCAGCAGGAAAGTGGCCCCTGGCGTGAATTGCGAAGGCTTCATCACGACGGCATTGCCAAAGGCCAAGGCTGGGCAAATCTTGCGCATCGGCGTTGAAATCGGAAAGTTCCATGGGCTGATGCAAAAGATCACGCCGCGTGGACGGCGGAGGATCTGATTGGAAAACCCTGCCCGTCCGTTCGCAATCGCCATTGCACCCATGCGCGCGGCTTCGCCAACCGAAAATCGGCCTTCAGCGCAAGACTTCATTGTCTCGCCTCTGGACTCTCGAAAGAGCTTGCCCTGTTCCAGCGTACCAGCGGTGGCTAACTCGTCCGCTCGCGCCTCTACCGCGTCGATAAAGGCATTCAGGCGTTGCGCGCGTTCCAGCCCTGGTACTTTTGCCCATTCAGCCTGAGCGGTATTTGCGTGTCCGAGAGTGCGCGCCAGTTCATCAGAAGACATCATCCCATAGCGGCCAATCTTTTCAGATGGGTTCGCGGGATTGACGGTTTCATAGGCTTCGGCCCCCGAGCCAAATTCATAACGATAGGTCATTACAGTGCCTCCAACTGCTCGGTCGAACGGGATTTGACGTCCTCAGTGCGGGCGCTGGCAAGG
>JACOMT010000036.1:10117-20579 GCA_014623385.1 Paracoccaceae bacterium | reverse complement strand
CAGTGGCGGCGGCGGCAGCAGTCATGTTGCTTGGTATCATCAACATGTTTGGCGTCGAAGGGACCGCAGCGATGGCGGCGTCCACATTGGTAAACTAGGATCCCTTGGCTTTAGCACGGCCTGGTGGATCGCTCCCCGGGGTACATACGGTGACGACGTGGCCGCATGGTTATGGTCTGTGCGTGCTGGACAGGGTCGACAGTACGCTGAGCGAGGCGGCGCGGATGGCCCCCGCTGCGCGCGGGCCGGTCTGGATCATGGCGCGGCATCAGCTGGCAGCACGGGGGCGGCGGGGACGCACCTGGGCCAACCCAGCGGGCAATCTGGCAGCGACGCTGTTGTTGCCGGACCCGGGGCCGATCAGGGATGCAGCGTTGCGGTCATTTGTTGCGGCATTGGCACTATATGACGCGTGCGTGGCATCGACTGGGCACAGCCAGGGCGTATCCTTAAAATGGCCGAATGATGTCTTGCTGAATGGAGGCAAACTGGCCGGGATATTGCTGGAAAGCGCAGGTGTGGCGGGTACCGTGCAACATCTGGCGATTGGTGTCGGCGTGAACTTGGTTACGGCTCCGGGCGCGGACCAAGTAGAACCGGGTGCCTTGCGCCCTGTATCACTAGTTGCAGAAACCGGGACCGCGGTTACAGAAGATGATTTTCTGACCGAATTAGCCGTTGCCTATGACCGCTATGAACAGCAGTTTCGCGCCTTTGGCTTTGATCCGATCCGCCGCACCTGGCTGGACCGCGCGACGCGGCTGGGCAAGGTAGTCACGGCGCGGACCAGCACGGCCGCGACGATTGGTATCTTTGAAACGGTGGACGGGGACGGACAACTTGTCCTAGTCACACCCGGAGGGCGTATTCGGATACCAGCGGCGGACGTCTATTTCTAAGGAGGGCGCACAATGCTTTTGGCGATTGACTGCGGCAATACCAATACCGTTTTTGCGATTTGGGACGGGGCCGATTTCATCGGCACCTGGCGCACCGCCACCGAACACCGACGGACGGCGGATCAATACTATGTCTGGCTCAACACCCTGATGCGTTTGCAGAATATTGACGTCACGATCACGGATGTCATCGTGTCGTCGACGGTGCCGCGTGTGGTGTTCAACCTGCGGGTTCTGGCAAGTCAGTATTTCAATACCCGGCCTTTGGTTGTCGGCAAGCCCGATTGCAAACTTCCGGTGGATGTCCGCGTCGACGCGGGCACAGCGGTGGGTCCTGACCGGCTGGTCAACACGGTGGCGGGGTACGACAAATATGGCGGCGATCTGATCCTGGTGGATTTTGGCACCGCCACCACCTTTGACGTTGTCGACAGTGACGGTGCCTATATCGGCGGGGCGATTGCCCCAGGTGTGAACCCAAGCCTGGAGGCGTTGCACATGGCGGCGGCGGCACTGCCGCATGTGGATGTCAGTAAACCACCGCAGGTCATTGGTACAAACACGGTCGCCTGTATGCAATCCGGTGTGTTCTGGGGCTATATTGGTTTGGTCCGGGAAATTTGTGCCCGGATCCGGGCAGAACGTGACCGGTCGATGCGAATTATCTCAACGGGAGGTTTGGCCCCTTTGTTTCAGCAGGCCGAAGCGTTATTTGATGCATTTGAAGATGACCTGACCACGCATGGTTTGAACGTCATCTACCAATACAACAAGGATAACCCGTAACCGATGAACAGTGAGCGCCTGATCTACCTGCCCCTGGGAGGGGCGGGTGAAATTGGAATGAATGCCTATGTCTATGGCTATGGCAAACCGGGGGCCGAACGGTTGATCCTGGTTGACATTGGCGTGACCTTTCCCGACATGGACAGCACGCCCGGTGTTGATCTGATATTACCGGATATAACCTGGCTGCGGGATAATGCCGACCGGCTGGAGGCGGTGTTCATCACTCACGGGCACGAGGATCACATTGGTGCGGTGGCTTATACGTATGAGGCGCTGGGGGTGCCGGTTTCGGTTTATGCGCGCGCTTTTACCGCGAACCTGGTCCGAGGCAAAATGGACGAGCACAGCCATCCCAAAGATGCGGTCATCACCGCGCCCACCTGGCCCGAAATGGTTAAGGTCGGTCCATTTATGATCGGTTTTTTGCCGGTGTCGCATTCCATTCCCGAAAGCAGCGCGCTGGTCGTTGACAGCCCCGATGGCCGGATTATCCACACAGGCGATTTCAAACTGGATTCCAACCCGCTGGTCGGCGAACCCTTTGACCCGAACCTGTGGGCCGAGGTCAGCCAACCGGGTATCAAAGCCTTGCTTTGTGACAGCACCAACGTCTTTTCCGGACATCCCGGGCGGTCGGAAAGCGAGATTGTCCCCAATATCAAAAAGCTGATAATGGGGGTCGAGGGCATGGTGGTGGCCACCACCTTTGCCAGCAATATCGCGCGCCTGAAGACCTTGGCCGAGGCTGGGACCACCGCCGGGCGCAGCATTGTCCTGATGGGGCGTGCGATGCACCGGATAGTAAAGGCCGCCGTTAAAACCGGCGTCCTGACGGGTTTTCCCGGTATGGTCAGTGCAGAAGATGCCCGCGGCATTCCACGGTCGAACCTGATGCTGTTGGTCACCGGTAGCCAAGGCGAGCGGCGCGCCGCATCGGCCCAACTGTCGCGGGGCAAATATCGGGGTATGGAGATGAAAGCAGGTGATCTGTTCCTTTTTTCATCCAAGACGATCCCCGGGAACGAACGGGATGTGATCCACATTATCAACGCCCTTAGCGAAAGGGGTGTTGATGTAGTGGACGACAGTTCCGGCCTTTATCACGTGTCGGGCCATGCGAATCGGCCCGATCTGGAGAAGCTGTATCAGATCGTGAAGCCTCAGATGCTGATCCCGATGCATGGCGAACATCGGCATTTACGTGAACATGCCAAGCTGGGCGAGGCTGCGGGCATTTCCAGCATGGTCGCCGTGAATGGGATGATGCTGGACCTCAGCGGCGATACCCCGATGGTCGCTGAATATATTGAAACCGGACGCAGCTATCTGGATGGCACAGTGCGGGTCGGTGCGCTGGACGGGGTGGTACGGGACCGCATCCGCATGGCATTGAACGGCCATGTGATCGTCACCATAATTCTGGACGAGGAAAACGAGCCCTTGGGCGAGGCGTGGTGCGAAATGAAGGGCTTACCGGAAACCGGCAGATCCAGGACCCCGCTGATCGATGTCCTGGAAGAGGATTTATCCCGGTTTCTGATGCGCGCAGGAGGCAGGACCCTACAAGATGATGATGCCCTTCAAGAGGCACTGCAGCGGCTCGTCCGGAACATCGTATCAAACGAAATCGGTAAAAAACCCGAAACCACGATTGTGATCAGCCGGTTGTCCTGACCTGTCGATTGTGTTTGATCTGGACGGTATGCTGACGGACAATCCGCCGACGGTTGCCCGGACGACGAACCGCATGTTGCGTATAGGGTGGGTTGCCGCCTCGGTACTTTTGTGAGGCCGGGCGAACAATCGCCTGATTGCCGCGACTGACCTGCAAATGGGGGATCATGACCGCCTGATGCTAAAAGTTCGTCGCGAACTGCAAAAGGGCATTACGTGACACGGATATGTTTCCCGGTGTGTTGGGCACCCTGAAAGCCCTCCTGGCTGTGGGATCCGGTTGGGGCTATGCACAAACCCGGCGGACTGACCAAAGTTGTCCTGGGCACGGTAAGATTTCATGCGGTTCTTTGACGTGGTTGTGGCTGGGAATAATACGTTTTCCGTGCGCAAACACGACCCGAGACCGCTGTTGCATGCGTTCGAGGAACTCAGCATGCCCTGATCTCGGATATCCTGTACCAGCACAGTGTCTGCTCTCTATCAACACATGATTGGTCTAGGCTTCTGGATTCTATCCCCGTATGGCCAGTCCGTCCCCGATACAAAGTGGTTTATCCGCAAATCCCAAATCACCTCTGCTGATTTCGTGGATACGGACCGAGGTGTCGTTTTCATATCGCCGTCCGCAATCCGTCACCCGGCGCGGCGTTCGCGAAAATTTAGCGCGATGAATTGGGGCAGATGATCCCCCATTCCGATGATCTTGTCGCTTTTGCCGGTTGATCTCGACGAGGTGCTGGACGCTTTTGATGACCGTTTGGGCCGACCGGATGATTTTGGTGCCTCGGTTTCGGCGGCGGGTTTTTCCGGTGCTTCGACCTTTAGCGGGCTGTCCAGGCGCGGAATTTCCTTTTGCACCAGCTTCTCAATCGCCGACAGGTATTTTTTGTCACGCCAAATGCAGATCATGATGGCCTTGCCGCCCCGGTCAGCGCGCCCTGTGCGGCCAATGCGATGCACATAGTCTTCGGCATGGCTGGGCACGTCAAAATTGAACACGTGGCTGACGCTGGGAATATCAAGACCACGTGCCGCCACGTCCGACGCTACCAGAAACCGCAATTCGCCGTTGCGGAAGCCATCCAGCGTTTTGGTGCGGTGTGCCTGATCTAGATCGCCGTGAATGGCCGCAGCGTTGTATCCATATTTCCGCAGCGAGTTCGACAGGATATCGACGTCGGATTTGCGGTTGCAAAAGACAATGGCGTTGGTGCAGTCCTCGCCTTCGGCATCAATCAGCATGCGCAGCAGTCGCCGCTTTTCGCTCGGCTCGCGGTCGCGGCGCGATCCTTTGAACAATACAACGCTTTGTTCGATGTTTTCCGACGTGGTTGCTTGACGCGCAACCTCGATTCGTTCAGGTGCGGACAGAAAAGAGTTGGTAATCCGTTCGATTTCCGGTGCCATCGTGGCCGAGAAAAACAGGGTCTGGCGGGTGAATGGGGTCAGCGAAAAGATGCGTTCGATATCCGGGATAAAGCCCATGTCCAGCATACGATCAGCTTCATCCACCACCATGATCTGAACCCCGGTCAGCAACAGCCTGCCGCGTTCAAAGTGATCAAGCAGCCGACCCGGCGTTGCAATCAGAACATCAACGCCCCGATCAATCAACGCCTCTTGTTCCTTGAATGACACGCCGCCGATCAACAACGCCTTGGTCAGTTTCAGATGTTTTGAATAGGTGTCAAAGTTTTCGGCCACTTGTGCCGCCAATTCGCGGGTTGGGCATAAAACCAGACTGCGCGGCATCCGCGCCCGGGCGCGACCGCGATCCAGCATCGAAATCATCGGCAGCGTAAAGCTTGCGGTTTTGCCGGTGCCGGTCTGGGCAATCCCCAACACGTCGCGCCCGGCCAGTGCTGGCGGAATGGCACCCGCCTGAATGGGTGTGGGCGAGGTGTATCCCGCCTCGTCAATGGCTCGCAGCACTTCCGGGTGTAAGTTCAGGTCAGAAAAATTGTTCATGTATATAATCCACATTTGTGCGGACACTGACTTGGCCCGCCGATCCCGTTTGGCCAGCGCGTGTGATCCATACCGTCACGTTAGCTGGCGCGTGGGTACCGTTTAGCAAAAGCCCGTCTCCCGGTCAAATTGTTGCGTTGAGCGTCGTAAATTTCCGGAAATTGGTGGGAATCCAGTGACAATCCTGCGCCACTATCCAAAATATTTCGCAACTATTGGGTAAAGACAGATCACAGAGGTACGGTAACCCCATGATCTGGGAGACGCGCGCAGTGCCGGGACCGTTGGCAGACACCTCATCAAAGAACGTGCGCAGCCCGGCCTCGCCCATTTCATCGACCACGCGGGTCAATGCTTCATGCAACGTTCCGCCGCGGGGCCAGGTCGGCACGGTATGTGCCCTTGTTCAGGCGACAGGCAAACCGTGGCACCAGTCGTCGTTCCAGCGTTTGGCACGTCTGTTTTGCCCAAGGTGCATCGGGTCGCCCTGAAAGAAACATGTTATGGATGTGGAATTCGATTCCTGCATGGCCTGTGCGCACGAACGGTTTCCTGGCCACGTAGCTCAAAAATCCGCCTTTGCGATACAGGCCAAAAACCGGATACACCAAAAACCGGATACAATTGCTCCGCCAGCGTGGCCCGATCTGGTCAATTCGGGATCAACCGTTTACAGGCTGTGCCATCGCCGGAAAGCTGTTCACCAGGTCTGATCCGCGCCTTGGGATAAAGCGCACAGCCGGTCCTGCGCATTGGCCGAAGGTTGATCGATATCGGGTGCGTGCAGATATCAGGTAGACGCGGTGCATTCACAGATACAAGTGATAGGCCGCAAACGCTAACACATCTTTGTCCTGGACCACAGCGATGGCCTCCAGAAGCCAGCACATATCAGCATATCAGATGTCTTGGCTGCTCACCTTGATCAGTCGCAATCGGGCAAGGATACGCCCGTCCGTCATCACCTGACGCACCATGTGCTGTGCCAGCGGGGAAGGGTGTCGCCCTGTTCCGGTAATCGCCACAGTCGAGCCAGCATGTTGTGATCCGGAGCCTCATGGCTCAGCAAATAGCGGAGCATGTAAAAGACTAGGGGGGCAAACGTTTAGCATCATCAGCCGCATACCACAGGCCCATTGATCCGCCATGATGTCGCGATCAGAAACAGTGGTTGCCGTCGAAATCTGCCGTTGGATTGGCTGGGTTTACACAAAATCGGGACCATTTTTATCTCAAACGCGTAGGAACAGGCGAAGCGGGGCCAAGAGATAGCCGAGGATAGCTGAATTTGCGCAAGGTCGTGATCAAGATGTTATGTGGCAAGGCCAGCCTTATCTGCCCCACCAGATCTGCGGCCAATTCGTGGTGTCAGAAGCCGCACGCGTTGTACAGACAACCCGGGCAAGGGAGCGGTTGGCAAGATGAGTCGCGTTATCGACGGGCCAAGCTTCATATGCTTGGATGGCAACATCCCTTTGAGACGGGTCAGCGACGTTTGATTGTTCTCGAAATATGCCGCAGGCCGCCAAAGTGCTCAATACAGTTGATTTCGTCCGGGATTGTGCCCTGGGCTGGTTTCGTTATCAAACCATCATCTCTTTGGTTGCGGTCAGGCGCAAGTCGGGATAATCGCGGACCACCCGGTCAATGTCCCATTGCAAGCGGGTCAAATACACGACATCGCCGTCGTGATCATGCGCAATATGCTGTTTGTTGCTGTTGATAAACTTATTGATGGCAGCCTTTTCCCCTTGCACCCAGCGGGCCGAGGTAAACTGGCTTTTCTCGAACCGTACCAGCAGCCCGTATTCCAATTTGATCCGGCTTGCCAACACCTCGAACTGTAGCTGGCCGACCACACCGACGATAAAGCCTGACCCCATGTTCGGCTTAAACACTTTGGCCGCACCTTCCTCGGCAAATTGCATCAGCACCTTTTCCAGATGCTTGGCCTTCATCGGATCGCCCGCACGAACCCCTTGCAGCAGCTCAGGGGCAAATGACGGAATTCCGGTCACCCGAATCGCTCCGCCTTCGGTCAGTGTGTCTCCGATGCGCAATTGGCCATGGTTCGGAATGCCGATGATGTCACCGGCCCAAGCTTCCTCTGCCAGTTCGCGGTCCGAGGCCAGAAACAGTACAGGGTTAGAAATAGTCATCGGTTTTTGGGACCGAACATGGGTCAATTTCATGCCGCGCTTGAAATGACCGCTGGCCATCCGGACAAAAGCTACACGATCTCGATGTCTGAGATCCATGTTCGCTTGAACTTTGAAGACAAAGCCGGAAACCTTTGATTCATATGGTAGAATATGACGCGGCTCGGCGCTTTGTATTTGCGGTTCCGGACCAAAATGCCCGATGCCGTCCATCAATTCCTTAATGCCAAATGAGTTAATCGCCGAGCCGAACCAAATTGGCGTCAACGTTCCATTAAGTAGAGCCTGCGGGTCCATCGGCTGCAACAGTTCACGGACCATTTCCAGCTCTTCCGTTAGCTGCAGAAACGTCTGTTCGGGTACATGTTCCGTCAGTTTGGGGTCATCCAGCCCTTTTATTTCAATACTTTTCGCGACTTTGTTGCGGTCGGCACGATCCATAAGCTCTAGCCGGTCGCACAGAATGTTATAGCATCCGATGAAATCTCGGTCCTGACCAATCGGCCAGCTGGCCGGTGTCACGTCAACGGCTAGTTTTTCCTGTATTTCATCAATGATTTCAAAAACATCCCGGCTTTCCCTGTCCATTTTGTTGCAAAAGATCAAGATTGGCAAATCGCGCAGACGACACACCTCAAACAGTTTCTGGGTCTGGCTTTCTACACCTTTGGCACCGTCGACCACCATTACCGCAGCATCCACCGCTGTCAGGGTGCGATAGGTGTCTTCGGAAAAGTCGCTGTGGCCTGGTGTATCGACAAGATTGAAGCGAAAATTATTGTAATCAAACGACATTACAGAGGTGCTGACCGAAATTCCGCGATCCTTTTCCATCTGCATAAAATCAGATCGGGTACGCCGCGCTTCGCCCTTGGCGCGCACCTGACCGGCCATCCGGATGGCACCCGCATACAACAGAAACTTTTCGGTTAGCGTTGTTTTACCCGCATCCGGGTGCGAAATGATCGCGAATGTCCGGCGACGGGCAATTTCGGGCGGCAGGTTCGGGCGATTTGAAAAAGTATCGAGCATGTTGTGCGTATAAAAACCCCCAAGCTGTGGTGCAAGGGTGCTAGTACAGCGACGCGGCCCTAAGAAATGCTCTAGCATGTTGGGCTGCACATCGCTCCCCTGGTGCTGTGTATTGCTGTGACTGCGCAACAGGCTTGCACCCTTTACCTGCAATTCGACGGGCAAGGCGTATTATGTCCGGGGAGAGGCTAACAAGTATCCGACGGCAATCTCCTCCGGTATAGATTCAGGTCGGTGCGAAACGCGCGGAAATCGGCACGTAGTTCGCACCATGTGGTCACCGTCCAGGCCTGCACCCAATATTCCATACGCAGTGGCCGCACCGTCCGCCGTGATAGCGTACCCTCGATCCGGCGATAAGCAAAAGTCCAGTTTCTGCCACGCCTTGATTATAGCCCCCGCAAAACCGACATATGCGACAGCCCGCCCGCCGTATCAGCAAAGCGATAGACCGCGAATTTTCAAGTGTCCGCCTCGACAATGGTCTGGCTTGGCAGCACCGCATCGATCTTGTTGGCAAGCGATTGGGTTGTGGTTTTCAATTCAGGTGTCGGCTGCCTCAGCCACAATGGCCATGCCTAAGTTGAACGCCTCTAACTCTGCCGGGGGTAATGTAAAAGACCTCATATATAACTTACAGGATTGCGGATAAATCATCAACCCGGTATGCTCTTGGGAGGCATTCAGGGCTGGTTTTATGGGCCTGTTTTTGCGCGGTTCTATATGCTACCATGTCAATGGGCATTTACAATGTGTCAGGATAAGGGTTAAATCATGGCTCATTGCTTTGTATTGCTGCCAAATTTCGCGGCTAGTTTGACCGAGATATCTGTTGGAATAAAGGGGGATATGCATGGATCTGGGTATCAGGGGAAAACGGGCGTTGGTCTGTGCCAGCAGCAAGGGTTTGGGTCTGAGCTGTGCTACCGCACTGGCGGCTTCCGGGGTCGATCTGGTGATGAATGCACGGGGGGGCGATGTTTTGAATGCGGCGGCTGACCGCATCCGGTCCATCCATCGGGTCAATGTCACCGCCGTTGTTGCCGATGTCACAACCCCCGAAGGCCAGGCTGCGCTGGTCGAGGCGACTGAAGGCGCGGATATTCTGGTCAACAATGCCGGCGGTCCACCGCCCGGCATGTGGACGGATTGGGAGCGGGACGATTTCATTAAGGCGCTCAATGCCAATATGCTGACACCAATTGCCCTGATCAAAGCCTTGGTTCCCAGGATGATGGAACGCGGCTGGGGTCGGGTGGTGAATATAACGAGCCAATCGGTCAAGGCACCAATCCCCCTGCTAGGCTTGTCAAACGCTGCACGCACCGGTTTGACCGGGTATGTGGCTGGAACTGCTCGTCAGGTGGCCGGGCACGGGGTGGTAATGAACAACTTGCTGCCCGGGGTGCACGACACCGACCGGATCGTAATGTTAGACCAAACCACTGCGGACAAAACGGGCAAGCCGCTGGATGTGGTGGTAGCCGAACGTAAGGCGACGATCCCTGCCGGGTTTTACGGCGCGCCAGAAGATTTTGGTGCGACCTGTGCGTTTTTGTGTTCGCAACACGCGAGGTTCATCATCGGTCAGAACATCCTTTTGGATGGTGGCAGCATCAACAGCACGATGTGATATGACGTCTTGTTTTTCGCTGAAAGATCAGCTCCTTAACCCGGAAAAAGTCCGGTATTTGTCGTATCTGTTTCAGGCAGCGGATACAGGGTTTAACGGGAATGGATTTTTCGATGCCGTCATGTCCCGTTTGCCGGAATTGGGGCTAAAGGCGCGCATCGCTTGGATCGCGGAATGCCTATGTACTTTTTTGCCCACCGACTTGGATGTGGCAGCACCGATCCTGTGCGCGGCCTTGCCGCCGCCGCTAGACCCGACCTTGTCGGACGATGACTTTGGCGACTTTATCTTTGCCCCGTTTGGGG
>JACOMT010000036.1:1922-10059 GCA_014623385.1 Paracoccaceae bacterium | reverse complement strand
GATCTGTTATGCGACATCACCCAGCGGTTTTCGATGGAATGGGCGGTGCGCCCGTTTTTGAATCGATGGCCTGAGCTGACCTTGGCGCGGTTTGCCGACTGGGTGGGGCATGACAATTACCATGTGCGGCGTTTGGTTAGCGAAGGCACCCGGCCCAAATTACCTTGGGGCAAAGGTATCAATCTGGAGGCGGCGGTGCCGTTGACGCTGTTAGATGCTTTGTATGCGGATCGCACCCGCTATGTCACCCGGTCGGTGGCAAACCATTTGAATGATATGACAAAAATTAAGCCCGAGATGGTGCTGAGCCGGTTGGACAGATGGCGCGCCGCCGGGCAGCAATTCGAAAAAGAGATGGACTGGATGACCACGCATGCCCTGCGCGGGATGGTAAAGATGGGTGATCCCCGCGCCGTGCAACGTGTGGGCTTTGACCCGGACGCGCCAATCACGCTGGATCGGCTGGAGATGCCCGCCAGTGTGCGGACCGGTGATGTTTTGCCAATCACCATCACGCTGCAGGCCACATCAGCAACCGGGGCGTTGGTGGACTACGTGTTCTGGCGGCTCAAGGCAGATGGGACCCACGCCCGGTCAGTACGCAAGATGAAACAAATGAAACTGAAAGCCGGGGTGCCTGTGACGATAAAAAAAGGACACCGTTTAAAAGGTGATGCGACGACTTATCGGTTGCTGCCGGGGTGCCACCGGATTGACATTCAAGTCAACGGCCGTGTTTTGGGTGGCGCGGATGTGGATGTAATTGTGGGCTAGCTTGGGCGTTCACGCTGATAGGCCAAAAAGGTATGCAGTAGCGACGGCAGTGATCCCTTGACCAAATCCGCCCCATCGCAACCTTCCCCAATCCTATGACAGTTGCTATCTGCGTCATATCTGGCTAGAGTGGTCATATTTAAGGCAAGAATCGGCCTTCCGTGACGACGCAACCGCCCAGGCTGGAAATTTGCAACCTTGTGCGCCGGTTTGGCGGGCGGGCGGTTGTGAATGATGTGTCGTTAACCATTGCGCCAGGGCAGGTGACCTGTCTGCTTGGGCCATCTGGTTGCGGGAAATCCACCACGCTGCGCATGATTGCCGGGATCGATGCCCAGGACAGTGGCGAGGTTTGGGTTGATGGCGTCATGATCTGTGATGGTCAAACGCGAGTTCCGCCGGAACAGCGGGGCATTGGTCTGATGTTTCAGGATTTCGCCCTGTTCCCGCATCTGAGCGTTGCGGACAATGTGGCCTTTGGCTTGCGCGGCAGCCGGGCCGAAAAGCGGAAGCGGGTGGAAATTCTGCTGACACAGGTGGATTTGTCGCGACTGATTGATGCCTTCCCCCATCAATTGTCCGGTGGTGAACAGCAACGCGTCGCACTGGCCCGCGCCCTGGCACCTCGACCGCGGATCATGTTGATGGACGAACCATTTTCGGGCCTCGACAACCGTTTGCGCGACGGCATCCGGGATCAGACGCTGGATTTGCTGAAGGCCGAGGATACCGCCATTCTGCTGGTGACCCATGAGCCGGATGAAGCGATGCGCATGGCTGATGAAATCGCTTTGATGCGTGACGGCAAGATCATCCAGCGTGGCGCACCCTATAACGTCTATACCCGGCCCGTGGACCGCGCGACGGTGGCATTTTTCAGCGATAGTAACAGCTTGCGAGCCCGGGTGAATGGTGCGCTGGCCGAAACGGCGTTTGGCCAGTTTCTGGCACCCGGTGTTGCGGATGGCACGCAGGTGGATATCGTGTTTCGCCCCCAGCATGTGCGTATCGATTTTGACCGCAACGGCTTGGGTCCCTTGCCGACCGCATCAGACGGGGTGGCGGCGCGCGGCACGGTGCAGCGGTCACGGTTCATGGGGCATGAAAGCTTGATCGAATTTCGCATGGATTTTGACGAATCGATCCTGAAGGCAACGGTTCCCAATGTATTTCTGCCCAAACCGGGTAAGGTTATGTGGCTGACGGTGCCGCGGGATCGATGCTTTGTTTTCTTGTCTGATACTGTGGGTTGAATTTTCGTACCCCGTCGGGCACGTCGGCACATTAAGTCGGAGCACCCTACAAAGAAAGTTGTACAATGCCCGAATACCAGATGTGCTCGATGACCGCCGCTGATCGCCAGATCACCGTCAATATGGCTACCGCCGAGGGCTGTAACCCCGGACACCGGGACAGTGCCTGTTTCGCCGCGACTGAGGCCAAAGGATTTTGAGGCAGACATATTTATGGCAAAATCAGCGCTACGATTTCAGTGGTATGTATATTGTGACGACAGCCTTGCTGTTCTAGGTCCTTACATGGGTGACTCCGCCTATTGCGGTTAGGGCTATGGCTATGGATCTTGTGGCAAGGCGATTGCCCATTCGGGGGACCATCTGATTGGATTGGAAGGGATTGTGGAGCAGCATGACAACTATCGCAAGCCCAACTTTGATCGGGCTTATCGCAAAATGTCAGTATGGCGGGATGCCCAGAGCGGTGTCCGCAGCGGATGGGATACAGTGCCAGGCGCGCTGGAACAGTTGGACGCGACGGTCTTTCCCGCTGCGCACCCTGATTTTTTGACCACCTCGCTGGTGGCATCTGGGCACCGGACGGTGTCGGCCTGAAGTGACCCCCGTTTGGTGGGCTTTGGCACGCTGCGCCCCCTTGTCGCGAGAGGGTAAAGGTCGGGCCGCTTGGCTGCCACATCGCGCCCCAAGTTGGACACGGCGTGCTATACAGTTTGCTGACTGACCACATCCCGTGTCATCCCTGTCTTTCTGGGCGTGCTGGAGCCCAACGCTGTGGCCTGCAAAATGGCCGACGGCTTGGGGCTTGTGCCCGTCTTTGAACCCGATTTCGCGCTAGATTACGTATTGGGTGTGACCAGGCTCGATTCGAGCTGATCCATATAGTCCTGCAACCGCTTGCCCGGCTCACCCACAAAAAGCTCGGGCAGGGCTGTTGCAGCCTCAATCAGGTCAACGCGGAACACGCGAAAATCGGCACGTAGTTCGCACCATGTGGTCACCGTCCAGACCCGTCCCCAATATTCCATATGCAGGGGCCGCACCGTTCGCCGCAATAACATACCATCGATCCGGCGATAAGTCAAGTCCAGTTTCTGCCGCGCCTTGATTGTAGCCCGCAAGATCGGCATATGCGATAGCTCGCACTCCGTATCGGTAAAGGGGTAGACCGCGAATTTCCAAGCGTCCGCTTCGACAATAGTCTGCCTTGGCAGTACCGCACCAATCTTGTTGGCGAGCGATTGGGTTGCGGTTTTCAAGTCAGGATCGGCTGCCTCAGCCACAATGGCCATGCCTAAGTTGAACGCCTCTAGCTCTGTCGGGGTTAACGCAAGCGGGGGTAATGTGATGGCACCCGTCGCCATATATCCCACGCCCCGTTCACCTTCGACAGGGATGCCAGAGGCGGTCAGCGTTTCCATGTCGCGGTAAATCGTCCGAACTGACACCATCCTGGGCACGGTGTAACTTCCCGTCGCGCAGAATCTGGACGATATCAAACAGGCGATCAGTGCGGCGCATGGGCGGCAGTCTGCCATGATCAAACCTGGTCAGTCCATCCGCATCCGGACCGGCGCGTGACGCAAGTTGACGGTGTTTTCATCCATAAGGCTGAAAAAGGTACCAAATTCCGGGCGTGATACGGCCAATTCTTCGGCGGCCTTGGCGGCGTACATTGATGTCCACAGGATATAGTCGGTCCACAGACCATCCGCATCAACGGATAAGCTGCGGCTGATGACAGCACCGGTGCTGTCCAGATAAGTTATGGTGCCCTTGGCCGCGTCAACCAGCTGCGACTCGGTTACATCGGGGTTCAGCCGGAATGTCACGATCTCGGCGACAGGATCGGCAGCCGCGGCACCTGACAGGGCTTCAGCAGCGGCAAAAACCGGGGCGAGAAGAATAGAATAACGCATCGTTTCCTCCGTTTGACGATTTGCAGGGGCTGAATACGCGCCTGCAACTGTCATAAACCTGTCAGTTGATCTTGATTCGGTCAGAAATTTAGGTAGCCTGCACGTTCTGGCCTATGGCAATCCGGACTCGCCACTTTTGCCCGGAACGCCGCATGCGGTATATCAGGAACGAATGTGGTCCGGCCGGTGGCGGTGCCGTGACCTAGAGAGGAGATAGACAATGGGTTTCGGAAATATCGGCCTGCCAGGCATCCTGCTGATTACGGTAGTCGTTTTGGTTCTGTTTGGCCGTGGCAAAATCGCAAGCCTGATGGGTGAGGTCGGTAAAGGCATTACTTCGTTCAGAAAGGGCATTCACGAAGGTGCCAAGGAGCTGGACGAAGACGCGGCTGAGACGGCCAAGGACATCACGCCGGATTCGGAAAAAGACAAGGTCTGAGCCTAAAACATGTTTGATCTGGGCTTTGCCGAGCTCCTGGTGATCGGGATTGTGGCGTTGATTGTTGTGGGACCCAAGGATTTGCCGGTCATGTTCCGGCACGTGGGGCGGTTTGTGGGGCGGATGCGTCGCATGGCCCGCGAGTTTTCGTCGGCTATGAATCAGGCGGCGGAAGAATCCGGTGCACAGGATATCCAAAAGATGTTGAAGACAGCGACCGACCCGGTCGGTACCGCCATGGCCGGAGTCAAGGATGCCGCCAAGAGCTTCACCGATCTGAACCTGGATCCGGACAGTGAAACCGGAAAGCTGGCCGCCGAACGCGAAGAGCAGACAAAAAAGATCAGGCTGGCCAGCGCACGGGCAGCTGCGGACCGGATGACACGCGAGGCCGCCGAGGCACGTCGCTATGCCGAAGCGATGGAGGCGGAAATGGACGCATCCAAGCCAAAGGATGACGCATGAGGGATACCGATGAGATCGACGACAGTGCCGCGCCGCTGGTCGAACATCTGGCCGAACTGCGTACCCGCCTGATCCGTTCCGTGATTGCGTTTCTGATCGCGATCATGGCATTTTTCATTCCGATCAACGGTGATTTCATTGCCGAGCATGTACTGAAATTCCTGCTGGAACCTATTGTTGAAACGCTGCAGTCAATGGGTGATCCATCGCCGACCCTGCAATTCACCAGCCCACAGGAATACTTGTTCACTTTGTTCCGAATTTCGATGGTGTTTGGTTTCGGCCTGGCCTTTCCCGTGATCGGGTTTCAAATGTGGCGTTTTGTGGTGCCCGGGCTTTACCGATCTGAAAAGAATGCGTTTTTGCCGTTTCTGATCACTTCCCCGGTGATGTTTATCCTCGGTGCCAGCTTTGCCCAGTTTGTGGTCACCCCGCTGGCAATGACCTTTCTTTTGGGCTTTGCCGATGCGTCATCAATCTTTTCATCATTCCTGTCTGTGGTGACGGGTGAGGTGCCTGACCGTGCTGTGCCGTCTGGGACGGAAACCGGCCCGTCCATTGTGTTTTTGGGCAAGGTCAATGAATCGCTCGATATCACGCTGAAATTCATCATTGCCTTTGGCATGTGCTTCCAGTTGCCGGTTCTGCTAACCCTGATGGGCAAGGCTGGGCTTGCCTCATCCTCTGGTTTGGGCAGCATGCGGAAATACGCGGTTGTGGGTATCTTGGTGCTGGCTGCGCTGGTGACTCCGCCGGATGTGATCACCCAAATAATCCTATTTACAGTAGTTTACGGGCTCTATGAGATCTCGATCTGGCTGGTGAAACGGGTCGAAATCAAACGCGACGCCGATCTGAAGTCCCAAGGTCTTTATGACGAAGACCTGGACGGCGACGGAGAGGCCAGCACGTGACCGATGCCCTTGACCGCATTGCAGCGGCGCTCGAACGGATGGCGTCGGTGCCCTTATCGTTGCCGGACTTTGCCCAAGCCGCTGCCTTTATCTGGCATGTGGATCCGGACCGTCTGGAACCGGTGCCGGTGGTAAACTGCGCAGATCTGGATTTACTGATCGGGATAGACCGGTCGCGTGATACGCTGCTGGACAACACGCGCCGTTTTGCCGACGGGCTACCCGCGAATAATGCGCTGTTGTGGGGGGCGCGAGGCATGGGAAAATCCACTCTTGTCAAGGCAGTACACAGCGCGCTTCAAACGTCGCATCCGGAATTGAAACTGATGGAATTACAGCGCGAGGATCTGCATAGCGTGGGGCGTCTGTTAAACCATCTGCGCACCGCACCGTACCGGTTTGTGCTCTTTTGCGATGACCTGTCGTTTAGCCATGACGACCACCATTACAAGTCGCTCAAGGCAGTTTTGGACGGCGGCATCCAGGGGCGACCAGACAATGTCGTGTTTTACGCCACCTCCAACCGGCGCCACCTGATGCCGCGTGACATGATCGAAAACGAGCGGTCGAGTGCCATAAACCCGTCCGAGGCGGTCGAAGAAAAAGTTTCGTTGTCAGATCGGTTCGGTCTGTGGCTAGGCTTTCACCCGTGCAGCCAGGATGAATACTTGGCTATGATAGACCGGTATTGTGCCACCTACAATCTGGTGGTGGAACGGGAAGATTTGCGTGCTGACGCCATCGAATGGCAAGCCACGCGCGGGGCGCGATCTGGTCGCGTCGCATGGCAGTTCTTCACCGATCTGGCCGGTCGGCACGGGGTACGGTTGTGAGAGTACACGCACGCCCAAGCTATTCCAGATAGGACATCGGATTCACGCTGTCGAACCCGTTGCGGACCTCGAAATGGACATATGCGTCATCGCCGTCGCGCAGGCTGGCGATTCGGGTCCCGCGTTTTACGCTGTCGCCTTTTTGCACGCGGATGTCGTCGACATTGGCATAAACGGTCAGAATGTTGTCTGGATGGCGCAGAACGATGATCGGCACTTTGCCCGTATCCGACGTGATTGCCGCCACGGTGCCATCGATTGCGGCAATGACCGGGGCACCGGGAGATGCGGCAATGTCGATCCCGTCATTGCGGCCTTTGGAATAGTCGCGGATAATTTTGCCTTTGACCGGAAATTCCATCTGTGCACGTGTTGCGGAAACCGAAGGCCTGCCGACGTCCGCAACCTCGGGTTCTGCAACTGCGGCCGCCACTTTTTCGGGTAAGGGTTGGTTGCTGCTGGGTGGTTTTGGGGTTGGTGTGCCCTCTCCAGGGGCAGTTGTGCCATCAGTTTCTGCACTGTTTTTCGGGGTTTGCCCCGCAATGGGTATTAACAGGTATTGTCCTTCGCGTACCACGAAATTGGCATCCAGCCCGTTCCATTCGGCCAATGATTTCACTGGCACCTGGTAAAGGCGCGCAATGGTATAGGCGGTTTCCCCCCGTGCCACCTTGTGCCGGATCGGTTCCGGGTCAGCCGGTTCCAGCAAAGTAGTTTCAACCCGGGCCGGTGTCGTATCGGGTGCGGCATCGATTGCTGCCCCAGCAACGGCGGCAATGTCTACAGGTTCGGCTGCGTCCGCCGCACGGCGCGGCAGGACCAAAACTTCTCCCTTGCGCAAGGGAACATCGCTCGCAATACCGTTGAACCGCGCCAGCTCGTCCGGGTTCAGCCCGACCCGATTGGCCACATTCACTACAGTGTCGCCGCGGCGGGCAATCGCCACCTGATAGCTGGGATAGGAAATCACCCCCTGAGCATCCGGCACGGGCCTGTCGGTGATCGTCACGCTTTGGGCGGCGGGGGCGGTGGAAAATCCTCCCAGATTGCCGCGCAGGTCAAAATCCAATGGTTCTGTACAACCCGCCAGCGTTATAATGCCGCCCAGGACCGTCGTTCGAAGGTGTACCTTGTCAAAAACCACCGGCATCCAAATTTTCCTCAATACCCGTCCCCATATAGTTGGGGATCCCTGTGATCCAGCCTGTCAGCTGTCTTTACCCAAGCCTTCCAGCAGAGGGACAAACCGGACAGGACGCAATTCGTCATAGTCAAACCCACCCACCGCACGGCGCACACGTATCAGTGTTTGCACCGCATCAGATTGACCTACGGGCACCACCATGATACCGCCGATCTTGAGTTGCTCCAAGAGCGGACTAGGGGGATCTTCGGCGGCGGCGGTGACGATAATGCGATCAAATGGTGCCTGATCGGCCAAACCATGCGACCCGTCGGCGGTCATTGCAATGATGTTGGTCAGCTCCAGCGTCAAAAACGTCGCGACTGCCTCACGCACCAAGCGTTTGTGCCGATCCAC
>JACOMT010000036.1:0-1734 GCA_014623385.1 Paracoccaceae bacterium | reverse complement strand
CGCGGTCCACCGCCTCCATCGCTTGCAGGACGCGCTGATCAGTCACACCGTTCGAGCGCAGGGCGAATAGAAATTGCATTTTGGTTTCTGCATCCGGTCCGGTCATTCGATTGCCTTTAGGGCCTCTAGCGTGTCATGTGCTGTCAGGTCGGCGCGCATGGGCGTAACCGAAATATAACCGTCCAGGTTGGCCGATGCATCGGTATCCGGGGCGGTGCGGATATGTTGATTACCACTACGGATCCACAAGAACCGCTTACCACCCGGTGACAGATGCGGTTCGGCCGAAAAAGACGTACCGGTCCGGAACCCTTGGGCCACAACGCGGGTACCCAATACCTCGTCCGCCGGGACTGGTGGGAAATTGACGTTGTAAAATAAACCATATCCGCTTTTGTGGACTGTGGCCTGTGTCAGGAATTTGCGGATGATGTCTGCGCCGAACCGGGCAGCGGATTCAAACGGGTCCGCAATATGAAAATTCTTTGGCCCTATATATTGCGACAGGGCAAAGGCCGACAAGCCCTGTAACGCCGCCTCCATCGCGCCGCCCAAAGTGCCTGAGTAAAGTGCATTTTCGCCGGAATTGTTGCCCCAGTTCACACCCGACAGCACAAGGTCGGGCCGCGCATCGGTCATTACGTCATACAGACCCGCAATCACGCAATCCTCTGGGCTGCCTTCGGTCGCAAAGCGTCGCTCGCCCATTTTCGATATTAGCATCGGATGCGTGTAGCTGATGCAATGGGCCACGCCTGATTGTTCAAAGGCGGGAGCAACGGTCCATACCTCGCCCTCTGACCCGGCCAGATCTTCTGCGATACCCGTCAGTGTCTTCAGACCCGGCGCATTGATGCCGTCGTCATTGGTAATCAGGATCCGCATTGCCGCCTCATTCCTTGATCAACCTTCTGCATAAGCCGAGATGCTACGCGGATCAAGCAACATTACGGATAGTGGAATCAGGTTAGTCGCCGGGTCATATAGCCACAGTGCGCACGCACAGGCGGCCCAACGCGATGCGCATGAATAACAGATATTTTAAAGGCCCGTGTTTCTCAGGAGTTTCCGTACGGTTCAGGGTGACTGACATTACTGCCGAATCGCCAATGCAGCATTGCAGGCGGCTGATGGCTAGGACGGTCTGGCCACCGGGACACAGGTAATCGCGCAGCCAGTCCAGCAAAGCGACCGGGTCAACCGCATATTGAATCGCGTGGCCGCAAAGGATGCTGTTACAGGCTTTGCCGAGCAGCTTCGCACAAAACGTATCAGTTCAACAGTGGTGCGCACAGGGTATAGGACATAGGATACACGCTATGGCTTCCTTCAACATCACCGGGGGATGTCGGATGTCCCGGTTGATGTTAGAACTTTGATTTTGGGTGGCGTTGCTTCCCCTGAGCCTTAGGATCGGGGTACTGAAACCAGAAAAGGAAGCAACTGTAGCGCGCCACAAATAATGCCCAATCCGCGACAGTTTCGCGCCCAATCCTCGCCCTTTTGCCGCCGATTTTGAGCCGCCCCTGACCCCTCGGCCGAGGCCGCGCCGCGTTGCCGTCGGCCCGGCCTGCGGGGTAGCATCCCATCGCAGACGCCGGACACGGAGGAGGCAGGCATGGCCGGGCACACGCGCATCGAATGGACAGACGCCACATGGAACCCGGTCACGGGGTGCACCAGGGTCGGGCCCGGATGCGACCGGCTCAAGCCGAGCGGTTCGCCGAACGGTGG
>JACOMT010000035.1 GCA_014623385.1 Paracoccaceae bacterium | reverse complement strand
GTCAATTCTGTTCAGAACGTCGTCTGCGCCGAACCGATTCGCGTTCGACACGGAACCGCGCAAAAACAGGTACCTGAAACCACCCCTGAACGCCTTCCAAGCGCATACTAGGTTGATGGTTTATCTACCACCCTCCAACTATGCAGAATGCTGGCGCACCGAAGCCGCGAATCGGGCCATACCAATGACCATTTCCGAAACCCCGGCTGGGCAGCATGAAAGCCCAGAGAACGGCACCAGGCGGTCCTTAACCTGTCTATGTTCGGAAAACCGGTGCCGCTGAAGGGACTCGAACCCCCGACCCCATCATTACGAATGACGTGCTCTACCAGCTGAGCTACAGCGGCCAACTTGGGCCAACTCGGCGGGGGTATGCTTACCACCCGGATTTGCGGACGCAAAGGCCTAATTTTGTGCAGTGGGCCGGGCCAATTCCGATTCGCTGGTCTCGGCCTCGGCGACGGACAGAATTGCTTTGGGCTCCGCCACGCCATCGACCGCCTCTGGTTCGGCTTCGGGTGCCATTTTGCCTTCTGACGCGCCGACAATCAGGGGTAGCATCTGCCTGCCTGTGGGCGAGAACAGTTCCACAGCGGGCGGAGTGCGCCAGCTGAGCGTGTCGAAGGCCTCGCAATTCGAACAAATTGGTGCCCAATCGCTATGCACATGTTGGCAGTTGTCGCAAACCCATTGCGGACCCCGGGGGACCGTCACCGCCTTGGCCAGCCAACCACGCACGACCGCGTCGTCAGCCCCTTCACCCCGTTCAATGGCCGCGATGATCGTCAACGACCGCGCATCCGGCTGGGTTTCCGCCAGAGCACCCAGCGCACGGCGGGCGGCTGGAAAATCCTCGGCCGCGATATGCAATTCGGCCAGCAACAGCTTGGTCTCTGCCTCATCCGGGTTGAGATTGGTCAAGGTTGTGAACCGTTTGATCCGTTCAGCAGGGCTTTCATCCGGCGCAATCTCTGCAAAGGCTGCAGCCAGGTCGGGATGCGGACAAACGGACCAGGCCTGTTTCAGAATGCGGGTGGCATAGCGCGATTTGCCCTTGGCGATATATACACGCGCCGCCATAGCCGCCGCCGGGATCAAATCGGGCGACAGGCGGTTCGCCTCGATGGCACGCTCATGGTGTGCGATAGATGTGTCGCCGTCGATCACCTCCTTGGCTTCGGACAGCGCCAGGACCGCCTGGTACCGGGCAAAGACATCCCGCGGCAGGGCCCCATGTTTCAACTTGGCCGCCAATGTATTCCGTGCACCGGACCAGTCGTGGCCCCGCGTTTGCAGTTTCAGCAGGACGTCCTGCACCTCTTCATGCTTAGGTTTGATTTTGAACGCGGTTTCCGCCAGTTTTAGTGCGGTTTGGGTGTCGCCATTAGACAGCTTTTGACGCATTATACCACGCACGCCAACAAAGCGCGTTTTTTCATTATAAATTAACAGCTTGTATGTTTCGGTTGCCTTGGCGGTGTTACCGGTCATCTCAGCAGCCTGAGCAATCAGCAGATTCGTTAGATCCGGTTTACGCAGAAATCGTTCGGCTTTGGCTGCTTTGGTCATGGCCAGCTTACCCTCGCCCGAGGCCAGCGCGGTCATGCCCTCGGCCAGCGCAAGGTAGCCCTTGCGTTCGGAATTGCGGTCAAGGAATCGTGATAATTTCGTTTCGGCACCGCTCAGAAATTTCAGGATAGCGACGCAGAGCGAGAAAAACTTTAGCAAAAGCCATGCCACAACCAGCAAAACCACGGCTGCGAGGACCGATTCCAACGGGCCAAAAGTGTATTCCCATCCAGCCACGGTGACCCGAGCACCGCCGTCTGCCTCTAGTAGGTAACTTGCACCCAGCGTCAGACCGGCGACAATCGCAATGAAGAGCAAGATTCTGATAAGAGCCCAAAGCATGTGTCTTGTTCCTCAATTTATATCCAATTGTGTTATATCCAATTGTGCGGCGAGCGCATTCGCCGCTAGTGCCGCGTCTGCGCGTGCTTCTGCCCGGGATATCCAGTCTTGGAGTTCAGTCAGAGCCGTTTCAGGCAGGCCCGACAGTTCCGCCAGCGCATTTGACAGATTGCCACTGGTCAATGCCGACTCTGCCCGGGACAGGATGGCATCCGGATCATCGCCTTCGCGTGGTGTCACGGATCGAGCACCCAAATGCCGTTGCAAAAAGCCACCGATTGAATCGACGCTACCGCTCTCTGCGGTCCGCGCCGCAGCCAAAGCAGACCTTGCAACATCGGGAAAGCTTGCGCGCAAAGCGGGCAGCGTGATCACCCCGCTGGTCGCACTCTCAGTCAAGGCGGCAGGGATGTCAAACCCGGCGGTGCCAATCATGTCCAATGCGGTATTGAATGGCACGCCACCATCCAAGGCGGAGCGCAGCTGGGCCATGGCCATTCTGGCGGCGGCAATTTGCGCAGCCTTGACGGCATTTGCCTCCATCGCCCGAGCATCCGACAACATCTTTTCATACTCCGCGCGCTGTGCGGCGACCATGTCCCGCAATCGGGCCAATTCGGTTTCATAGGCAGCAATGGCCTCTTTGGACACGCTTTCGGTGATGGGGCGTTTTTCCAACGCTTCCAGTTGCGTGCCAAGATGTGTCAGGCTGGACGATATCGTATCAAGGTCGCCACGCAATGCGTCCACGGATGCGGCAACCGGCGCGATGGCATTATGGGCGGCGGCAATCTGCGCCTCTATGGGGGTCAGGTCGACGTGTTCAATCGCGTCCTGTTTGGTTGCCACGTCGGCGATACGGAGCTGGAGATCGGCAATGTCCCCGGTATTCTTTCTGATATCAACGGTAGGATCGGGTTGTTGTAACGCTGAAGGAAGGATACCGTCCAGCATATCACCGTTGCCTGCGACAAACCCGATCATCGCCGCGATGATACCGCCCGAAAATGCGGGAAAGAAACCGCTTCGTTTCTTTTCAATGATACGTTCCACCACATTTCCCTCGACCTTGACAGGCTCAGGAAGGTCGCCGCCGAGTTTGGTGGTTTCTGCAACCCCTGTTTCCGGGATCACATCATCGGGTATTTCATGTGTATCTTCGGTCGCTGGTGCCTGGTCCTGCGGCTCAACGTCTGGTGTTGTGGACACCACGTTATCCAGATCGGGTTCCTTTTTATCGACCACCTGAAACTCCCCACTGATTCTCAAAATACACGGAAACGTACAAGGTTCAAGTTACTGCGGGCTGTTCAGCCTCTCAACCCGGCATAGCGCGTCCAACGTGGATTGCACTGCCTTCCGCATTTGTGCCGCATCAGGACGGGCAGCGATCCGCCCATAAACGCCCGGTATTGACGACAGGGGTGCCCAGGTCGCCGCGCTTATTGCAACAACGTGAATATCTGCCTTCCAGTGGGCCAGACGGGTCAGTTCCGCGCCTAGTTGCGCAGCAGATCTTGGGGAAAACACCGGCACCACTATCCGGGTGTTCATCATCAAGGCCTGTCGCGCCGCATCCGACAGAGGTTGCAGCGTCTGATCATAGACGACGTGTTCAGCCACCTGTAAACCTCCCGCAGTCAGACGATCCGCAACAGCACCCCGGGAATGGGCACCCCGTAAGTGGACCAGAGGCCCCTTCGGTCGCCGCGCCAACAATTCGGACACCAGCGCATCGGCATCGCCGCCCATCGCCTGAGAGGAAAACCCAGCCACCGTTGCGGCGGCGGCGGTCGCCTCGCCCACGCAATAACAGATCAGGTCACGCCGACCCGTGGCCGCCATCAGGCTGGGAACCGCGTTGGCCGACGTCAAAATAGTACCGTAAAATCCAGCCAGATCCGGCACACAACCAGGCCGAATGTCAATCATTGGGGAAATAACAGGACGCACACAATCTTGCACCTCGGGCGACATGCTTTCCCAAAACCGCAATGACGCCTCTTGCGGTCGCGTCAGAAACATTATCACAGAACTATACGTGAACGCGGGGCGCGGGTCTGACATTGCAGATTTCTGCTCTTAAGGGCTTCAACATGTGACGAAACCCTGTATGATAATCTGATCAATGACTAGGGTCCGTGAAACCAATCTGTCTAGACAACGGTTAATCGATGACTTGGAAAAAACGGCTTTTCGACCTCTTTTTTGCCAGCATACTGGCGGTTATTCTGGCCCCAGTCACGATCTTTCTGCTGATTTTGTTGTGGGTCAAACAAGGTAGACCGCTGTTCTTTGTCTCTGAACGCATGAAAAAACCGGATCAACCGTTCCAGCTTTGGAAATTGCGGACCATGACCGTGGTGACCGAAGATTCCGGTATTTCGGGCGGGGACAAAAAGAGCCGCGTAACCTCGGCGGGGGCTTGGTTGCGGTCCAAGCGGTTGGACGAATTACCTCAGATTTGGAACATTTTGCGCGGTGATATGAGTTTTGTGGGCCCCCGCCCGCCCCTGCGCCAATATGTAGAAGCCTATCCGGAGCTTTACAACGAGGTTTTGCGTAGTCGGCCAGGAGTAACTGGGCTAGCCACCTTGGTGTTCAATAAGCACGAGACGGCACTGTTGGATCGCTGTGAAACATTAGAAGAAACTGACAAGGTGTATCGTCGGGTGTGCATCCCCCGCAAGGCGCGGCTGGACCTGATCTATCAGGACCTTCAGAGCACTTGTTATGATTTTGTCTTGGTCTTTGAAACGGTGGGCAATTTATTCTTGCGTAAATAGGTGGTTAAATATAGGTGGTTAAATAAAGGTATAATAGTTTCACCGAATAAAATTCCCAAAACCTCTGCGTGACAGGGTGATGTTCGGTGGAAGCTTCGGTTTGGCCATTCTGTCCGGTCCGCTGGCCTTACATCGGGCAAAGAGGTTTTGATTGTCTGGTTATGCGGTTGCCGGTGTTTGCGGGGCAGGTTCTGCCTGATTGCCACCAGCACCCGTTGGGCGTTTCGTTCTGGCCTGCCCGAACTATCGGGCGGTGCTTCATCGTGGCATAGGCATTCCAAAGCATTGTTCGATCCCCCAAGCGGCGCTTGCAGATCAGCCTGCCGCCGCGTTGTTCCGCAGCCCGCAGGGGTCGATGACGGGCGGCCATTCACATAAATCCCATCACGGTGGCGACTGCGCAGGGGGGCCTTGCTGGCACAGGCCTGGCCAATACCCGCCCGCGCGTTTGCCCCTTTGACCATGGTATCAAACCCGGGCTCCCGGCCCGGTGCGCAGGTGCCCGTGCGGACCGTGTCGATGAAACTTTCCTTGTTCGGGCCGCGTCCTGGTGAGCAAATCATTCGGGTCTTCAATGCCAGAACAGCGGCCAACGCGCGGCACGTTACGCGCGATCCCGAGAGGGTCTGGCCGGTCCACGTTCAAAAGACGGTCCGCACGGACAACGGCAAGGCGTTTACGGATCGGCTCTTTGCGCCTGTGCCCGATGCGACGACCTTCGGATGCACTGCGGGCCGGGCAAACACCAAATAAGAAGACCACGAACCGGATGCCAAGGATTGCACTTTGCAGACAACCTGCTAGAATTCCAATTCGAACCCGGTGCCGCGTCCAATCCAGCGCGTCCAATCCAGGATGTGCTGATATTCCAATGCGACTTGACGCACCTGGAGCCATTCATTAAACTGACACGAACCCCTTCGCCCCCTCATATCTCGTTATATGGAGCACGCCGCATGGCCCCGACACCGACCGGCTGTCTTGTTCTGGCTGACGGAATTGTTTTTTATGGGACCGGGTTTGGTGCAACTGGCCAGACCGTCGCCGAGCTGTGTTTTAACACGGCGATGACGGGGTATCAGGAAATAATGACTGATCCGTCCTATGCCGGGCAGGTTGTGACATTTACCTTTCCCCATATCGGAAATGTCGGGGTAAACACCGAAGATGATGAATCGGTGCAACCGGTGGCCGCCGGGATGGTCGTAAAATGGCATCCCACAACGCCCAGCAACTGGCGTAGTGCCGAGCCCCTGACCAATTGGCTTGCCCGGCACGGACGGATTGCCGTTGGTGGCGTTGATACCCGGTGCCTGACCCGCATCATTCGGCAACAAGGCGCGCCAAATGTGGCGTTGGCACATGCAGCCGACGGCAAGTTTGATCTGGAA
The DNA here is from genome assembly GCA_014623385.1 of Paracoccaceae bacterium. GTDB lineage: Bacteria > Pseudomonadota > Alphaproteobacteria > Rhodobacterales > Rhodobacteraceae > JACOMT01. The sequence goes on along the minus strand of JACOMT010000035.1, from coordinate 4,825 downwards.
CAGATGGTTGCCGCCGCGCGCGGTTTTGCTGGCTTGGAAGGTGTGGACCTGGCCTGTGATGTGACCTGTACTCAACCCTATCGTTGGGACCAGATGCGGTGGGCCTGGCCAGACGGCTATGTGCGCCGGACTGACCCGATACACAGGGTTGTCGCCATGGACTACGGCGCGAAACGCAACATCCTGCGTTGTCTGGCGAGTGCCGGGTGTGATGTGACCGTTCTGCCGGCCACCGCCACCGCCAAAGAGGTTCTGGCACATCAACCCGACGGTATCTTTTTGTCAAACGGTCCCGGGGACCCGGCGGCAACCGGTGCTTACGCGGTGCCGATGATCCGCCACATTCTGGACCAGACCGACCTGCCTGTGTTCGGTATTTGCCTGGGCCACCAGATGCTCGCACGGGCCCTGGGGGCACGGACAGTCAAAATGAACCACGGGCATCATGGCGCGAACCATCCTGTAAAGGATCTGGAAACGGGCAAGGTCGAAATAACGTCAATGAACCATGGATTTGCGGTGGACGGCCAAACGCTGCCAGACGGCGTAGTGGAAACCCATGTATCGCTATTTGACGGGTCAAATTGTGGGATCCGCATATCGGATCGCCCGGTCTATTCGGTTCAGTATCACCCCGAAGCCAGCCCGGGACCGCAAGATAGCTATTACCTGTTTCAACGATTTGCCGCCGCGATGGCCGCGTGCAAAGCCAGGTAATGCCCGCCCACGGCGAATTGATTAACCACTTGATTAACCATGCCTGAACCAACCTGATCGCCTCCTGATCCGGGCGGGCCAGGTTGGCCGCTGGGGATGCGTTCATTTTCGCCTGCACATGCCTGCACATGGTGGTGCCGACATCGGTGCTGAACGCCCCGGCGCAGCGGCCGCCACCGGGCCGCTTTGGGCGAAATTCTGGCACCAACGCCATATCATCAGCACCCGATGCACCGGGGACCTGTGCTGTTTTATGTTTTACATGTTTTATTATAGTGCCCTATGGGAACCAGTACCAGGCTATCAGGCGTTGTGGGCAGCCTAGCGCGTCGTTGCTTCCTGTTTCAGGCGCGTCATAAATGCGATAGAGATGTGCTGTTTCAGCGCCTTGAACGCTTCGTCCTCATCCCGTTTGGCGATGGCATCCACAATGCTGGCATGTTCTTTTAACGCGATCTGACCCCGCCCCCGCGCCGCCAGAGATGTGGTCGCCATCAAAACCATCGTCCGATGCACCCGGTCCAGTTGTTGAACCAGATACCGGTTGTGCGAGGCCAGATGGATCTGGGTATGAAACCGGCGGTTTGCCCGTGCCAGGGCGGATGGGGCATCGACCAACGCCTGATCGGCTGCAACCATATCGCGCAGCACCTGGATTTCTTCGCTGGTTGCATGCCGCGCGGCCAGCCGCGCCGCTAACCCCTCGAGCTCGCGCCGCACCACATAAAGCTCGGCCATCTGATTGTGGTCCAGCGCGGCCACAATCAGGGATCGTCCGTCCCGCACCAGCAAGGACTGGGCTGCCAAACGTTGCAACGCCTCGCGAATAGGGGTGCGCGACACGCCGAGCCGGTCGGCCAGATCGCTTTCAAGCAGACGGTCACCGGGTTTGTAAACGCCCATATCAATCGACTCCAGGATCAGCGAATATGCATCCCTAACCGACGATTTGGACTGGCTCATGCCTTCAGTCTCCCTGAATGTAAAAAGCTACAGACAAGCCAGCAGCGGGATCAAGCCCGACATTAAAAACCCGGTCATCTTGTCCCAAAGGCGATTCATGGCTTGTGATGCGATTCAACATGTTTCGGCATGGGCGTTCGACCCGGACGGGCATGCTCTACCTGCTCCGGGGCACGATTGTTTGATCAGCCTGAACAGCTCATGATCGATTACATGGCCGCCAAACCGGGCAGGATTCGTATCCGGACGACATGCGTGATAGCCCTCGCAATCATCCGGGCATCAACCATGACCTGGCCGCGCATATCCGAATCCGGGCTCTGCCGGGTCAGCAGATTGTTTACGCCATCGGGCATCGCCCCTGATGCAAAACGGGGGCTACATGGCTTGTTTCACGCGAACATCGGGATACGTGCCAAAGCCAGCACGCCGCATGATTTGGGCAATGCGTATCCGTGCATGTCGCGCCACGGACCATATCCACGGACCATATCCACGTTCATACCGATGACCTGACCGGGATTTCTGCGCGTTCTGACGTGACCGCCTCCTGGGATGCGACAGTTTTTGTCTGGTTGCGCCTGGCCACTGGCTATAGTTATTGACTAGGAGTTATTGACCAGGGGCTTCAATAGGGTTTGGCGACCTGGCGACCAAATAGACGTGGCCGCGTTGGCAAGCATCAGGCGGAAATCGTGACAAATCATCGTGACAAATCAGTGTGACGTTTTGGTATCTGGCGGCGGATTGGCCGGATTGACCACAGCGGCGGTCTTTGGCGCGGCTGGCTTTGACGTCATCTGCGTCGACCCCGTGCCCCCGCATCAGGATAACGCTGACCGCATCGCCGACCTGCGCACCACTGCGATTCTTCAACCCGGTCGCAATCTGCTGGAACAAGCGGGCGTCTGGCATCGGTTTGAAGCCCATGCTCAACCGTTGCAGGTCATGCAGATCGTCGATGTCGGCGGTCCGGACCCAACTCCCCGCGTTGTGCGCAGGTTTGATGCACAGGATATCAGCGGCTTGCCCTTTGGCTGGAACCTGCCCAATCGGCTGCTGCACCGTGTGTTAGCGGCACATTTGGATGGTTTGGATAATGTTACTGTTCAGCCCGGGATTGGCGTGGCCGCCCTGCTGGCGCGTACAGGGATGGCCAGGGTTCGCCTGACCGACGGTGGCCGGATTACATGCCGCATGGTGATTGCGGCGGACGGTCGCCATTCGGTCACGCGCATGGCCGCCGGAATTGGGGTCACCACCACGCGCTATGGGCAAAAGGCCCTGGCCTTTGCCGTCACCCACCCCATCCCGCATGAAAACATGTCGACCGAAATTCACCGCTCCGGTGGCCCGTTCACGCTGGTCCCGCTGCCCGACCGCGACGGTATGCCCTGCTCTGCCGTCGTGTGGATGCAGGATGGCCCCACCGCCCTTCAGCTGTCCCGGATAGGCATCCCTGCCTTTGAATCCGCAATGACCGAACGGTCATGTTCCCTGTTCGGGCCGCTGACCCTGGTGTCACGGCGCAGCCTTTGGCCCGTCATCAGCCAGATTGCACAGCGGTTGGATGGGCGGCGCGTTGCCTTGGTGGCCGAGGCAGCCCATGTGGTCCCGCCGATTGGCGCGCAGGGGTTGAACACCTCCCTTGCGGATGTGCAAACCTTGCGCGATTTGGCGGTTCAGTCGCCACAGGATCTGGGCAGTTCGGATATGCTGAAGGCCTATCACAAGCTCCGCTATGCCGATATCCGGATGCGTGTGATCGGTGTCGATCTGTTGAACCGGGCGTCACAGGCGGCGGCCCAACCCCTGCGCGATGCGCGGGCTGCGGGACTGCGGGCGCTGTATGCTGCGAAACCCCTGCGCAAAACGCTGATGCAAATGGGGCTTGGCCTGCGCTGATGACATGCGCTGATGACAGGTGCAAGACCGGGATATCGGCAACGAACGCCCGGGCTGTTGAGCGTTCGATTGTGCACTGCCGGTCTTTGACAGCCGCCAAAACCTTTCCGGCCATGCGAAACTGCGCGCAACCACCCGTCACCCGGGCAGCAGGCAGTTTATTCAGGTGCCCTGTCTGATGCGCGGTTTTTTGCGCGGTTCGTGTCGAACGCGGTTTGGATCGGCACAGACGACGGACAGACGACGGTCTGATGCACTGGCGGTGGTGTCACCGACACGCAAGACCGGCTCTGCCCATGATGACACCCTGACCGGGGATGCCGGGGGGGATGTGTTTGTGTTTGCCGGTTTTGACGGCGATAGCATCACCGATTTCCAGGACGGGACGGACCGCATCGACCTGCACGGCACGACGGTGGCACGCTGACCCTAATCGGGGTGGACCATACGCTGCTGACAGAGGATGATTTCATCTTTGGCTGCGGCCCGATACCCACCCCGGGAGGCCATGCTTCCCGGGGTGCTTGCGGGGCGCGGGGCGCGGGCAGCGAAATGTTGCCCGGGCATTCAGTCGATTTTTTCTGGCCCACCGACAATTTGGGCTTGAATGCTGGTGCAGGCTGTGATTACATGCGGTTCTGACAATGCCGGGCAAACCAATACCAATAATGCCGGGCGAATCGAGCAAACCACGAGCAAACAAATCAGGAGTATAACCTATGACTACCCCGACCTTTACAGTGCGCACCGGTGACGCAAACCCCCTCAATGGATTCAGTGTGGGGGACTCAGGGTACAGCGCCCCCGCCTTTGTTGATCTTGACGGCGACGGCGATCTCGACATCGTCACGGGGATCGGTAATGGCTACTTCGCCTGGTACGAGAACACGACGGGTTCCGACAACGTGCTGACCTTCACAGCGCGCACTGGCGACGCAAACCCACTCGATGGGGTGGATTTGGGAAGCAGCGAGAGCAAACCTGAATTTGGCGATCTTGACGGCGATGGCGATCTTGACCTCGTCGCGGGGGCCAGGGATGGCAACTTCTACTATTTCGAGAACACGACGGGCTCTGACAACGTGCTGACCTTTACAGCGCGCACTGGCAACGCAAACCCACTCTTTGCATTCAATACGAGCAGCGAGAGCACCCCAGCCCTTGGCGATCTTGACGGCGATGGCGATCTCGACCTCGTCTCGGGGAACGATGATGGTAACTTCTTCTGGTTCGAGAACAC
>JACOMT010000034.1:19770-25765 GCA_014623385.1 Paracoccaceae bacterium | reverse complement strand
ATGGCATTACGGCCACAGACCCGGGCAACCGACTGAATGGATTCAAGATACAGGTTCGGCGCACGTCCCTCGTCCGCCTGAGTTCCGAATCCATCCATCATTTTGCCCGGGCATTCAGTCAATTTTATCCTGTCCGCCCGCAAATACGGGCTTGAATACTGGTGCAGGCTGTGATTAAATCAGGGTACCGCGATAACCTGCCATCGCGCAGTGCCACTTGGGCGAGGTTCACCAACCAACGGGACATTCCCGCTGGCACCGGGGAACGGAGTATGCTTTGAGCATGTTGAAGTAAGGGGGAAAAGATATGAAGAACTGGTGCTTTTTTGCAATCTCTATGGTCACATTGATGGTCGCTCCGGTGCTTGCGCAGCCCATCACGGAAACGGATGTTCTGAAAGCGCAGAAGGCTTGGGGGGATGGAATTGTCGCAATCGGCGATGCCTACAGCAATAAAGCAGACTACGAAAGCGTGACTGCAGAAATCGTCGATGCACTCTATGGTTATGATGAGGCAACAGTTCTCTTTAAGCCGACCAAGGCTGCTGAACAGCAGTTTCGCCTTACCAGGGAAGAAGCCATATCATATTTCGTCACAGGTGTTGTGAAGGAAGATCATGGCTTTGCGCTGCAGCCCTGGACGGCAGTGCGCTTTGAGAACGTCGGCATCATCATCGATGAAGCCTCTGCTCTTGCCATGGGCAACTATTACTTTACGGACGGCACAAGTGGCCAGGAAGCGAAAGTTGAATATACATTCGGTTATTTCCGTGACCCGGGCGGGCGGCTTCGAATCAATCTCCACCACTCGTCATTCCCCTATGATCCGACTGAATGATGAAGCGACCCTCGCCTGGCGATCCTGACCTCGTCGCGGGAAACCTGTACGGTGCCGTTCCTATGGGACGAAAACACCACACCCGCGCATACGGCTAGCGTCGGCGACCGCACGTAAAACAACCCTCCCGGGGACGGATGCGGATGACACGCTTGAGGTGCACGGACACCGTTGAGACCTCAACGGCGGGGACGGCAATGACATCCTCCGGGGCCGTGGCGGTGTGATGGTGGTGGTGGCGACCGGTTGACCGGCCCCCGCAGGGGCCCCCGGCGGGCACGCTTGGCAGGCGGCACGTCAATGGACCCCCGTCAGTCGTGGGTATGCGCGGTGCACGGGCGAACAACCCGGGGGTTCAATCAAACCGCCGGGCACCTTCATATTCAATGACATGGATGAACTCGGGACAGTGCTGTCCCGGTTCTGCTACGCGGATGGATGGCCCGCGCCCTGGCAGGTACGGACCACCGGACCACCTCAAACCAGCTCTGCGTCGGTCATGATTTCGACCAGTGACGGTCCTTTGGTGCCCAGCGCGGTTTCGATGGCCGGGGCAAGTTGCGCCACGGTGGTTACCTTGTCCCCGCGCCCGCCACACAGCCGGGCAAAGGTGGCAAAAGAGGGATTAACCAGACCGGTTTCCCAGACCGGCCACTCGCCGGCGCGCTGCTCTTTCGAGATTTTACCAAGCTCGCCATTGTTCAGCAGGATATGGGTGATATTCATGCCGTATTTGACCGCCGTAGCGAATTCCATCGGGTATTGGCCAAAACCGCCATCGCCCGATATTCCGATAACCTTGCGGCCTTTGAGATGCGCAAAATCCTGCGTCGCGGCCCAGGCACCCATGGCCGCCGGAAAGCCAAACCCGATCGCGCCCAGATAGCCTGACATCAAAACCCGCTGTGTGCCTTTGGTTTCCAGATACCGGCCAAAGGAATAGGTGTTGTTGCCCACATCCACGGCAAAAATGGCATCATCGGGCACCAGCCGTGTAAGAACGTCAAACACAGTGCTGGACGACAGCCCCTTGCCCAGATTCTCGGTCAGGCGCAGGGCCTTTTCCTCGCGCCAGATTGCCCACCGTTCGGCGATTTCCGTCACCTGATCATCGGCATCAGACGCGGGGCGCAGCTGGCTTGTGATATTGGCGCAAAACGCGCTGATTTCCGACCAGACGGGCAGAGTGACGGGATGGAATTTGCCCAATTGAATTCGTTCAAAATCTACCTGGATGATGGATTTACCGGGATTGATGCCGGTGTGGTTGGAAAAGGAGGACCCGAGACAGATCATCAGATCCGCCTCGTTCATGAACCAGCTGGCAATGGGTGTGCCGGACCGGCCCATCACGCCGGCGGCATTGGGGTGATCGTCTGGCACAATGCCCTTGGCCTTGAATGTGGTTAAAACCGGCGCGCCGATCTGTTCGGCCAACCCGATCGCCGCGTCCCGCGCATCCCAGGCCCCGTGACCCAAAACCACGCAAGGCCGTCTGGCACCGTTGATCATCGCAGCAGCGGCCGCGATATCGGCGGGGTTGGGATACACAACGTGCCGCCCCATACGGCCCTCTGGCCCCTGGGCTTTGGCAGCACTGGGTAAGGACTGGACATCGTCGGGAAAGATCAGATGCGCTACATCCTGTGCCACAATGGCGTTTTTACACGCCAGTGACATCAGTTCGGGATGCTTCGAACCGGGCAAAACAGTCTGTGAAAACCGCGTCACGGCGTCAAAGGCCGAACTGAGATCAATGTCCTGAAATGCGCCCGGGCCAAATACCTGGGTTTGCACCTGACCGGTCAGGGCCAGAACCGGGGCACGGTCAACCTTGGCATCCCAAAGCCCCGTTAACAGGTTGGTTGCACCGGGCCCCGCGATGGTCAGGCAGGCGGCGGGATGTCCGGTCAGTTTACCATAGGCAGAACAGGCAAAGGCGGCAGCGCCTTCGTGGCGGATGCCGATATAGCGCATCTCGCCGCTGCTGACCCGGCGGCGGATGGCATCGGCCAGACCAAGGTTGGAATGGCCGACCATGCCAAAAACGTGTTTGACCCCCCAATTGACCATGGTTTCGGCCATCGCATCCGTGATTGTACGCGTGTGCTCCGGCTCCGGTGCCAGCCCTACAAAAATCTCGCCATCTCGAATGTCGAGCGGATAGAGCTTTTGGCCTGTATCCGCATGCCCGCCCGGTGGTTTTCCGGTCAGCGGATCAAAGTCCCAGCCGTGCCACGGGCAGCGGATCCAGCATTTGTCATCTACCCCTTTTTCAATTGATCCTTCACCCAGGGGGCCTTTTTGATGCGGGCAATGATTGTCCATCGCGGCCCATTGCCCCTGGAAATGCGACAAACAAAGCGACACGGTCCGGGCAGATATGGTTTTCACGCGGCCTTCGGGCAGGTCGTCAACATGGGCAACACGGATCCAGTCCATGTCGGCGGCGGGGGTGGTAGTAGCTTCTGTCATTGTCATATCCCGTTTCTAGTGGCTGTTGTTCGGGGTGATCAGGTCAAAGAATTTTTGAACCCATGTGAGTATCAGAAAGGATCCAGTGGTCCAGATCAAAAGCTCGTAAGGTGCAAAGGGGGTGCCGCGCAGCCAGATGGCCAATAGCCCCCCCTGCGGGCGCAGGGCCTGGATGCCGAACAACCCGTCGCGCCCCCATAGCCGGAAATCCCAGAATCGGGAAATATAGAACAGTATCAGGGCAATTGCCGCGACCAGCAGAAGAGAGCACAATCGGCGTATCATGGCAGGACCTCTATCGTGGCGGGGTCAACAGAAAAGACCAGCAGGTCGCCGTGTCGCGTGACCTGCCCCTCGACCGAGATGTATTGGGCCACGTAGTTATACAGGTCACTCGGCATATCGGATTGTCCCGGCCCCGCTATCATCAAAAACGCGCTGCCCTCAACCGGCCGGGTCGACACAAAGACCGGAGGCACGCCGCCGATGATGCACAGATTGGCGCAAGCCTTATGCGCCAGCCCGCGACCCGGGCGCATGGCCCCGGCCAGACATTTGCCGTCACAAATTTCCCCGGCCAACTTCCACCAGCCCAGATCCACACGCATGGGCACCTCGGCGGCACCGTCTGCCGCCCGCATGCCATTCCCACCACCGCGCAGTTGTAACATATTGATATCACCGCGTTTCAGGATAATTCCGGCTACGTCCACCAGTTGCCCGGTCCGGGCAGGTTCGCGGTTCTGGGCACCATTTTTGCCGGGATTTGACAGCATGATTGTGCGACCGGCGGGCACCTGGTCGGTTCCCCGGGTCACATGCAAAATGGGCAGGGGCGTGCGTTCGACCACGCCGGTCAAACGCTGGGTACCGTAATCGTAACGAAAAGCACCGGGACCCGGATCATCCTGGGTTGCGCCTATCACAATACCCAATGATCCGGCACCTGCGACCGCTACCACGGCGACAATGATCAGAAAGGGTTTCAGGCTTTGGGGTACCGGCAAGTAGCCGACAAAAAACGGCAGCTTCTGTTCGTTCATGACGGGTCCTTTGCAAGGGGGGCGATCACAGGGGCCACAAATGTCCCTGGCGGATTCGCCTCGACATGCACAAAGACTTCTCCCTGATTCAATCGCAGCCGATACGTGGGGACCTGTTCGGTAAACGGCGCGGGAGATCGGCCCGTGGTGACATCATATTGGAATCCGTGCCAGGGACAGGTCACCAGACAGTTGATTACCCGGCCTTCACCCAATGGCCCGTTCTGATGCGCACAGGCGTTGGCAATCGCGCTAAGCTTGTCATCAATGCGAAAGACAGCCACCCGGTCCCCATTGGGGAGCATCCCGATCCTGGCGCGTTTGTCGGGGATATCATCCGCGCGTCCAATCCGCACCCATTCGGTGGCGGTATGCGGGCGCACCCGTTCTTTGAACCCTACCACGATGTGCAACCCACCAACCAGCGCGGCACTGGCCATCACGATATAGGAAAAAGCGGGGTTCTGTGTGCTTTGCAAACTGCCCCAGGTGACATGCGCGACCACTGCCGCATAGGCCGGATAGATCAGGTAATGCAGCGATTTCCAAACAGGCGGGGACAGGAATTTCAGCCAGAAATCATGACTGGTCGCGCCAAGGATCAAAAGGCAGATTAGGGCAAATATGCCAAATACCTCGAACGGGAAACCGGCGAGCTGGCCATAGCTGGTATTAGCCAGCAATACCGCCTCGAACTTGTCAAAGGGCGAAAAAGTGAAATACCAGTTCAGGATAAAATAGGCGTGTGTGGTCGCCACAACCGATGTAATGACCCCGAAATGGCGCCGATTGTACAGCAGGGGCAGGAACCGGCGATCCAACCGCGCCAACGGCCCGATGCACAAAATGATCGTCATCATCAAAAACCTGCCAGCAGTACCGCATCATAGTACCATTTGAACCTGTTCCATTGGACAGGGGTGTATTTCACGCTCATGTCCCCACCTCGCCCAGATGTTCGGGAACGATATCGGCGGGCCAGCTTTGCCGGATGGTCAGCCCCGAAATTACTGCAAATGCCAGGGCGGTGCCTAGAATCAGGGCCACCGGCAAATGACTGGCCCGAGGTGGCTTGTACCGCGCGGCCCAGCCAACCCGATCCCGTTCCAGCCGGAGCCAGCGCAACAGCACCAGTGGCCAGATCAACAGAATTGCCGGGATCAAAAGCGGGCGAAAAGCATAGGCACCGCGCGCATCCAAATCAATGCGGTCAATGCCGATGGCCAGAAACAGCACCGCAACCACGGCCCCTGCAGTCAGCCAATATTCCGCGCCTTGCACCAGCACGGCGGCGGTTGAGGTCATCGCACCCCTCCATATGTCACGCCGGACAGATCGCTCATATCCCGTTTCCACGTGGTCAGGTCATCAATGTTGAACTTCGACAGATGATCATGGCCACAGGCTCTGGCCATTACTTTCATCAGCTCGGTGCTGGACTCCAGGAAATTCGCAAGCCGACGGGCCGATTTCTCAATGACCAGCCGACTGACCAGGTGCGGTTTTTGCGTGGCGATACCAACAGGACAGCTGTTGGTGTGACAGGCACGCATGGCGATGCAGCCGATGGCCTGCATCGCCGCATTGGATACAGCAATCGCATCTGCGCCCAGGGCCAGGGCCTTGATGAAATCGGCGG